>JABDPQ010000267.1 GCA_013042695.1 Desulfobacterales bacterium
CATAGTGCGCAACATTGAGGGGTGTCTTGCTGGTTCTGAGCTCTTGGTTTAAGCTTTTGATTACCTTGCTCTTAGAATCAGCTAGAA
The DNA here is from genome assembly GCA_013042695.1 of Desulfobacterales bacterium. Taxonomy (GTDB): domain Bacteria; phylum Desulfobacterota; class Desulfobulbia; order Desulfobulbales; family Desulfocapsaceae; genus JABDPQ01. The sequence continues at coordinate 88 of JABDPQ010000267.1, forward strand.
TGGCTGCGGCCTCAAGACTCAATCCGAGACCAACAGTTACGGTATCATAGGCCAGAGGTTTCTCATATTTAAGGTCAGTAAAACCATATTTTTCGGGTTCTTTGGCAATGATAATGGCAGCAATCAATTTGGGTACGTAGCGCTTCGTTTCCAATCGCAAATATTTCTTTTGGGCGATCTTCCAGAAATCGTTACTTTTTGATCTTCTGATCGCACTTCGGATGGTTCCCGGTCCACCATTATAGGCAGCAACCGCCAAATACCAGTCGCCAAATTCGTCATAGAGATTTTTAAGATAGGTAACTGCTGCTTTGGTTGATTTCTCGGCATCTCGTCTTTCATCGACGTATTTATTGACTTTGAGACCGTAATCGCGGCCGGTGCCATACATGAACTGCCAGAGCCCCACTGCACGAGCTCTCGAGTAGGCTCTTTGGTTGAAACCGCTTTCGATCATTGATAGATAAGCAAGATCAAGCGGTAAGCCGGCTGTTTTGAGCTCAGCCTCCATCATAGGCAAATAGCGACCGGATCTTGCTAGCCAGCGTCCAAAATAGCGGCGCTGCTTTCCTTGAAATAGTTTGAGATATAACTCTACCTGACGATTGATGGTAATTGGGAAATCATAGACGACCTCTGGTTCTGTAAATTCAGTAATTAACGTCTGCTGAATGGAATCAGGGTAGGGTTCGTCCCAGCTACCGGTATGTTTGAGTGCTTCGAGTTCTTGATCGAGACAAATTTCTGATTCGATTTCCAATGGGGACAAGTCGGGGTCTTGTTCATTCTCCAGTAGAATTGTCTCCAGTGGCTGAGGCGGACTCACCTTGACAAAGTCTTGAGTTACAGAACATCCTGAAATAAAAAAATAAAATAGTATTATAGCGGTAAGCGAGGCGAGGCGTATCTGGGTGATCAGCATAGTTACAGGGCTAAAAAGCCAATGCTTTTTCAATTAATCCTGTGTGAGCAATAAAGTTGGCAAAAGCTGGTTGAGATATCTTTGGTAACAATGTACATTCTCATTGTTCCATATTTTATAGTAAATTACCTTATTTAAACCTGATGCTGCATTTAAATCAAGTAAATTGAGACCCGCGCGAAGCTGTTTTTCTGAATTTAGGGGGTATGATTGAGCACAGGCGAAGTTTTCTGATCTATGTTTAAGAAACTATTCTATACATTGCTCATTTTCCTAATTCTGGCCTGTTTTGGAGGGGCTGGCACCCTTTATTGGCTTATTGTCGTTGAGCCTGGAGAGCAGATCTCGCTTGAGAATATCCGCCGTATTCTCGGTCGTGAAAGCCCCGTCTATTATAGTGACGGGGTCACTCCGCTTGGTGTTTTTTTTGCGGATGCGCATCGACAATATGTGGAATACGAGGAGATTCCCAAAACATTTATTAACGCGCTTATTGCAGCAGAAGATAACCGTTTTTTTAGTCACTACGGTTTCGATTTTACCGGCATCACCAGGGCAGCTATAAAAAATGTTCAGGCAAGACGGGTCATTCAAGGTGGAAGTACCCTGACCCAGCAGACAGCAAAAAACTTGTTTAAGAGGGAAGGACGCTCTTTTAGGGCCAAATTCAAGGAACTTCTTTTCGCCCTGAAGCTGGAATATCGTTACAGTAAGGAGCAGATTCTTGAATTTTATATAAATCAGTTTTATGTGAGTGGAAACGGGCTTGGCCTCGGGGTTGCAGCCCGTTATTACTTTGATAAAGGTCCCGCTGAGTTAACGCTGATAGAATCAGCCTACATCGCTGCCAGTGTTAAACGTCCAAACTATTATAATCCTTTTATAAAAAAGACAAGCGAAGCAATCAGTGAGGCAAAGAAACGGGGTAAATCACGAGTTGCCTATGTTTTGAAGGCAATGCGAGAGCTCGGTATGATTAATGAGTATGAATACAATGCGGCTCTGGTTGCCGATATTCCGTTTAATAAGGGAACCGTAGGGTATTCTCTTGATTATGTCATGGAGATGGTAACCGATGCAGTATCTTCTGAACAGCTTATTGAGGCATTGGCAGTACAGGGAATCGAAAACATAGCTACTTCTGGCATTCGAATTGTGACCACAGTCGATAAAGATTTACAGGATAAAACGCTTTATTATCTCAGAAAGCAGCTTTCCCACCTTGATGTGCGCCTGCGTGGATATGAAAGAGGTGACGTTCAGGCTGAACTCAAACTTACAGAATATAGTGGCGACCTTGTTTTAGAAGAGAACGCTTTTCTGTTTGGTGTCATTCAATCAATCAAACAAGATAACGCTCAGGTTGAAATTGTCGTAGATTTTGGCAGGCAGTCCGGCACAGGTTTGATTGATCGTGATGGCCTGACAGATATCATAAATGCTCGTGTCAAATGGCAGAAAAACCGCTGGAGTGAAGCGTCAGAAGAAGATCTGACTAATCTTCTCACTCAAGTCGAAGAAGGAGATCGGGTATGGGTCAGTGTGCGAAAAATGAATGCCGAACAGATACCCCTGCTTGACCTGGAGCGATTTCCTCGTGTTAAGGGCGGCGCCATTGTCATGCAGAATGGCCAGATTATTTCAGTCGCCGGTGGTATTGAAAACAGGTTTTTTAACCGTGCCGTGTATGGAAAACGAACGATGGGATCATCATATAAACCATTTGTTTACGCGGCTGCTTTGCAACTTGGCTGGAATACTGGCGACATTCTGAGTAACAAGCGCGATGTATTTGTCTATCAGAATCAGCCCTACTTTCCACGACCGGATCATAAAATTGATCATGAAAAAGTATCAATGAGCTGGGCTGGTGTTCGCTCAGAGAATGTTGCCTCGGTGTGGCTGGCAGCTCACCTTTGTGACCACCTGAGCAGATCAAGGCTTGCAGATGTGGCTGCTCATCTTGATCTTGTCCCACGGGTTGTCGATGGAGAACAGGAGCCATACCGACTTTTTCGCAGCCGCATCCGTGATCGATACGGAATTGTTATTGATCAGGATGTGCTGCGAAAGGCTGCTTATCGAAAAACAATGCAGCATATTGAAGAAGACCTGATTTTCGAGGGACTTGATGCTGAATATGATGCGCTTAAAAATTTGCACTATGGCTTGGGTTTTAAAGGATTTCTGGACCGGGTTAAGAGGGAGCTCAGCGATAATAAAAATCTTAGAAAGAGTAGAAAAGATGAGCTGCAGTTACGTAAGAAACTTCTTTCACATAGCTATCTTGCTTTGTCTAAATTAAGACGTGAGTTAAACCATTTCCTTGAGGATGAGATCGTACCTTTTTCATCTTTTGGCGTCGTTACTGATATCGGCGAAGATGAACGTCCGGGTCTTTTCCACAATAATGTCACCGGAAAATTAATTTTTGACTTCCCATCTGCCTTGCCTGCGGGATCGGTGGTTGTCGATCGGCAGAGAGTACAGCGTTACCTGGCAGGAATCGAAAATTCCCAGAAAAAAATGTTTGTTGAAGCCATAAGATTAGCAGACAGCCTTTCTGTTGCAGCTTATGACTTTGTCAGTTTCCATGTTGAACAGGATTTTAAACAGATGAGAAACCTCCTTCCATACAGCATGGAAGTTTTAGAATATATCGATGACTACAGAATATTGATTGGCCTTAAATACCTTGTTGCCTTTGGTAAAAGTCTTGGTATTGAGAGCCCACTCGAACCGGTTTTATCGTTTCCGCTTGGTTCAAATTCGGTTACGCTGCTTGAGACAACCAGGGTGTATGAAGCACTGGTGACCGGGAAAACTACTCTTTTCAGGGAAGAAAACAGTGAGATCAATAATACGCTGGCAATTATAGATCGAATAGAATCGGAAGACGGTTTCTTATTGTATAAACCGGAGAAGGAAACAGCTGAAATTATCGCACCCGAGATCGCCTTGGCTGTCGGTCATATTCTTGAAAATACAGTAAAATTCGGGACTGGGCGATATGCTAACAAGCATGTTAAACTGACGGGGGAGGATACCGCAGATGAGATGATTGACGAGCTTGCGATTTCAGTGCCGTTACTCGGTAAAACAGGTACTGCAAACCTCTATACTAACGCTTCTTTTTTCGGTTATTTACCAGCCCTAAACAGTGCCGGCAATGGTATGGCCATAGATGGCGGCTATGCTGTCGGCGTTTATGTTGGCTATGATGACAATAAGGAAATGCGCCAGAAGACAACTCGCGTTACAGGTGCTGTCGGAGCGTTACCGGCCTGGACTAATATTATAAATGCTATTTTAAAAGAAAAAGAATACGTAACTGGAATAGATCCTGTCGACTTATCGTTTTATGGGTTGGGATTGAACCGTTTACCAATTGGACAGGTGAACCTTGAAGTTGCCGAAAATGAAGGCGGCGTGTTCGTTTCTCCGATAAGCAAAATTGACCCTCTCGACCGTTACCAGCCTTCAATTATGACGTTTGGTAGTGAGGAGCAGGAAAAGATGTTTGATCTCTCCCGCATGTATGCCCCGTTCTGGCAAAATCAGGATATAGTGCAATAGCAATATTGACCAGCGGGGAGACACTCCTTTCCAAATGATTCGTCGGAATTGGTGATGCCTCCGAGATTTCTCATAGCAGCAATGTCGTTTTGATTCTCAATTAGCCTATCTGGGTAAACTCTTTTTGCTTTTTCTCCGATAGGTTATTACTATCTTTACAGTCTAGAAATTTTTTCGGATCTTTCAGGTTTCCTAATTGTTGCAATTACAACGAGAGTTAATCGGATGAAAGTAAATAACGTCTTGATTATTTTGGCACTTTTTTCACTTGTCATGACTGGTTGTGCTCAAAAACAAGTGCAGCGTCCTGCTCCAGTAGATAGTGGCTATTCCAGTCAGCCTCAAATCTCTGTAGAAACACTCGATGAGCCAGATCCTCGCATGCAACCAGGTACAATGAAGGAAACACCGCAACCCCTGCAGACACCTATTGTCGACCAAACCGCTTCTCCAACAGATGTTGTCAAGCAGGTGCAGGTACTACCATCTATAGAATATGTCAACGATCGGATATTTGAGTATGGCAGAAAACTTAACCGCTGGAAGGAACTGGATGACCAATCTGTGGTTATGAGTTTGGGTCAGGAACAGACGGAATCGATGATCCGCTGTTTTCGTGATCTGCAGAAAGTTCTGGATGGTTACGAACGGTTGCATGATGACTTGCTGCAAAGAAATATTATTTCCACGTCAACCATGTTTGATACCGAAGATGCCATGGAACTTCAAAAAATGGATATTGCCTTTATCGAAAGCAATTGCGGTAGAATACTGGCCAGTGGCGAAGACAAGGCGGCAGGTTGGCAGGAAAGGCAGAAAGGTGCCGACCTGAACCAGGTTGAAACATTGATTGAACGATATTTTGGCAATAATGAATATAGCGAAGTTGTACAGGTCTGGCTGCAAATTCCGCCATATCAAGTTGAGCGGGTCGATCTCAAAACCAAAATCATGTATGGCAATGCTTTGATGTATCTGGATCAACAGGAAAAGGCTGCAGAAATCTACCAGCAGATTGTTGATGAAATGTCTGACTCAAAAGAACAGCCGACAGATATTCTTTCGTTGAGAAAAGTACTTGCTGATCTTTACACTGCCTCTGGCAATTATCTCTCTGCTGAAGGGCAATATGAACAGATATCGGCCGATTATCTTGCTATTGGAAAAATCGAGGAATGGTCGAAACTGCAGCTCTCAATCCTTGAAAGAAGTGTTAAAGGGAGTCCTGAGTTGACTGAATTTTCCCGATTACTGCGCGCCTATTTGGGCTATCTTGCCGAGAGGGACGGCTATATAATTGTCTGGCAGGCAGATACATTCCTGCAGCAGTACCCGTACTCACCTGTCGCCTCTAATGTTGACATTGTAAAAGAGGATATCCTGAAGCGTGCTGACGAATGGTTTAATGGTTTTATAATTCAGGTGGATATGTTCGCCAGCGAGAAAAAATTTCAGGATGCCATTGAGCTGCTCAATGGTGTTCCTGAGGATATAATCGGGGCTGAAAAAGTTCAGGAGCTGAAAACCAAGATCGATGAAATTGTTTTGGCTGAAGCAGTAGAACGTGAGACGGTAAAGCTCGCCAGAAAGCAAGAATTGCAGCGACGCTGGAACGAAGGAATGTTGCTTGCGGATCAAGATGACTTTGACGATGCCATCCAGATCTTCACTGAGCTTCTCGATACTGAATACTCAGCCAAATCGCAGGTTAAAATAGAAGAATTATCGCTCCAAGCGGCAAAAGCCGCTCGTCGAAAGGCTGCCGACCTGTTTATCCGTTTTACCAAAACAGTAGATGTGGAAAGCAAGAAAAAATTACTGGTTGAATCGCGTCAGGTTCTAAAGGATATTTTGATAAAATATCCGGAGGTAGAAATCAGTGAAAAGGTCTTGGGAAATATTAGACGGGTTGAAAAAGAGATCAATGAGCTTGATCCCTTCTTGTTGTCTGCCATTGAGCTTAAAGAGCGTGAAGATACTATGGAGCAGGACATGAAGCAGGACATGACACCTGAAATGGATGTTTTTGATATGCCCAGTGTTCCTTCCAGCTCTACTACCAGTCCTCCGGCATCAAATACTTTGCCTGTTTATACACCTCAGGATATGCAATGATTTTTTAAGCAAGCCCATTGCTTTTCTGTGACATAAGAGCAGTGGGCTTTCAATCCCACCGTATGTCATCTTCTCAACGCCACCGCCATTCTATGAATGGTTTTGGTTATCACTATGGATGCTCTCATTAGAGTTTTATTCCTATGTACGGGTAATTCCTGTCGCTCACAAATGGCTGAAGGGTGGGCACGTTTTTTGAAAGGTGACTGCCTGGAGGTCTATTCCTGCGGTATTGAAACGCATGGCTTGAACCGATATGCGGTCCAGGTAATGGCTGAGTCGGGGGTGGATATTTCATCGCATCTCTCAAAATCTATCGATGCGTATTCTCATATTGATTTTGACTTTGTGGTTACTGTTTGTGGGCATGCCAATGAGAACTGTCCGGTATTTCCTGGTAAGACAAAGATTGTCCATGTTGGCTTCCAGGACCCCCCTCAGCTTGCTCAAGAAGTCAAGAAGCAGGGAGGAGACAATAATGCACAGCTTGATTGCTACAGAAAAGTAAGGGATCAAATCAAGGCGTTTGTGGAAACATTGCCGGATTCTTTACATGGCTGAGACGGTCCTGGCTGCTCCTCTAGCTACAGAGCTCTTTGAGATTATATGGACCAAGAACCTGATCATGGAGAGACCATGAGAAAATCTACAAATACCTCACATGAGAGAAAGATGTCCAGTATCTTTGAGCGGTATCTCACTGTCTGGGTACTACTGTGCATTATTGGCGGCATAGTGCTTGGCAAAATCGCTCCTGAAGTGGCAAAGACACTGGATAGTATGACATTACGCATTGACGGTGCTCCGGTTGTTTCGATTCCGATTGCCGTCTGCCTGTTTTTTATGATGTATCCGATAATGGTTAAAATAGATTTCACTCGCGTCGTTACAGCTGGCAGAAGCGGGCGACCAGTCTTTTTGACCTTGTTCATCAACTGGGCCGTAAAGCCTTTTACCATGTATGCCATTTCTCTATTTTTTTTAGGTATACTATTCAAAGGAATGATTGGTGTCGAAGCCGTGGATCTGGTGAAAATGCCTTTCGGGCTGGACCTGCCTGTCGGTGCGCGTCACGGTGCGGGTGTTGTTGTTTTATCTGATGGCATCAAGATGCTGGAGATACCGCTTTGGCGCAGTTATTTTGCCGGCTGCATATTACTTGGAATCGCTCCCTGTACGGCCATGGTATTGGTCTGGGGGTATCTGGCCCGCGGCAATGACGGCTTAACGCTTGTCATGGTTGCGCTCAACTCCTTGACGATGCTGCTGCTTTATGGTGTTTTGGGCGGTTTTCTTCTCGGCGTCGGTAGATTACCGATTCCCTGGCAGGCCTTGCTGCTGTCCGTAGGCATCTACGTGGCTCTACCTCTGGTGGCTGGCTACGTATCGCGCAGATGGCTGATACACATACATGGTGACGTGTGGTTTCAAGAGAAATTCTTACACCATCTTACGCCGGTTACGATCAGTGCCTTATTAGTGACACTTGTGCTGCTCTTCAGCTTTAAAGGGGAGGTAATTCTTGCAAACCCGCTCACTATCCTGTGGGTCTCAATTCCACTCTTTATCCAGACCATTCTGATTTTTATCATTGGGTATGGTGCTGCACGAGCACTGAACCTGAGTTACCAGGATGCGGCTCCAGTAGCAATGATTGGCGCCTCGAATCATTTTGAGGTTGCCATTGCCACATCGGTCATGCTTTTTGGTCTTTCCTCGGGAGCAGCGCTGGCCACAGTAGTTGGCGTATTAATAGAAGTTCCGGTCATGCTGATGCTGGTGAAAATCTGTATTATGACACAACACTGGTTTACAAAATGACCGACATCCCCGCATGACACAGAAGGGAGGAGAGTGGATATCTTTAGTGTCGGTGTTTTTTGACCACATAATACATCACCGGTACAGCCATGCGGCTTATCAATAGCGATGCAATCTCACCAAACATTAAAGATATAGCCAGACCCTGGAAGATTGGATCTGCAAGTATAACCGAGGCTCCAACGACAACCGCCAGTGCGGTCAGGAGCATTGGCCGAAACCGTACAGCTCCGGCCTCGACCACCGCCTCTGCCAGTGGTAATCCTTCGCCAATTCGCTGTTCGATAAAGTCGACCAGAATAATGGAGTTTCTAACAACAATTCCGGCACCTGCCATAAAGCCAATCATCGATGTTGCGGTGAAAAAAGCGCCAAAACCCCAATGTGCGGGTAATATGCCGATCAGAGAGAATGGAATTGCAGCCATTACCACGAGCGGTGTGACATAGTTTTTGAACCAGCCTACCATCAGCATGTATATCAGGATCATTACCACACAGAAAGCAAGACCGAGGTCCCGAAACACCTCAAGGGTAATATGCCATTCACCGTCCCATTTCATGGAAGGCTCCATTTCGTCAAAAGGCTGGTTCAGGTTATAGATGGTAATGCTATTGGAGCTGCCGCCAAAATCTGTGCCACTCAATACTTTAAGACGCTCGTTCATCTCGAAAATGCTATAAACCGGGCTTTCCACTATTCCGGCAACGTCTCCGGTTACATAAAGAACCGGTTTAAGATTTTTTCTGTAGACAGGTTGTTCAACCGGGATGGTCGTAATATGTACCAGCTCGCGCAGGGGCACCAGCGGGGCATCGGCAAGGCTCTCAGAGCGCAGAGAGATATTCAGCAGCTCGTCTACACGTGCTCGCTGAGAACGGGGCAGCTCTAGGATAATATCAATTGGCTCCTTGTCTCGTTCCTGGTGAAATAGGTCTAAGGACAGTCCATCGACGGCTATGCCGATTGCACGGGTGATCTGTCCTTCGGAGATACCATTTATGGCCGCCTTTTCTTTATCAACTGTTATGAGTCGGCGATCTCTGTCGGTTTCACGATACCAGTCAATGTCAACGACACCATCCGTTGTATTGAAAATATTTTTTATTTCTTGGGCCAATTTGACCCGGTCCTGCTCTGTTGGTCCGTAGATCTCTGCAACCAGCGTCTGCAGGACAGGGGGGCCTGGCGGTACCTCCGCAACTGCAAGCGTGGCATCATGCTTTTTGGCAATGGCGGCCAGTTGTGGCCTGATTCGTTTGGCAATATCATGGCTTTGCAGGCTGCGTGCATGTTTTGGCAGCAGGTTGACCTGAATATCAGCAACGGTAGGCCCGCTTCGTAGAAAATAATGTCTGACCAGACCGTTAAAATTGTAGGGAGAGGCGATGCCGGTATATACTTGATAGTCTACCACGGCTGGATCCTGCCTGACGATATCTGCCATTTCAAGAGCAACGCGGGATGTTTGTTCAAGGGTTGTTCCCTCAGGCGTATTGAGGATTACCTGAAACTCACTTTTATTGTCGAAGGGCAGCATCTTGACTTTAACCAGACCGAAATACACCATGGAGGCAGATCCGAGAAGCATCAGCGTAATGATCAGGAAAAATAAGAGGCGCCAGACGGCATGATTCAACAACGGGTCCATGACCCAATGATAGAGTCGAGTAAAGAAATCATCGGGTGTGCTGTCATGTTCTTTGTCGACAGACATATGGCTATCTTTTTTCAAAAGGTGTATTGCCGCCCAGGGAGTGACCGAAAAAGCAATGATAAGTGAGAATAACATGGCTGCTGAAGCGCCAATTGGAATGGGGCGCATATAGGGACCCATCAGTCCACCGACAAAGGCCATTGGCAGAATAGCGGCAATCACCGCCCAGGTAGCCAGTATTGTCGGGTTGCCAACTTCACCGACCGCCTCGATCGCAATAGCATTGATAGGGCGACCGCTATTCGCAGGCAGCCTCAGGTGGCGAACAATATTCTCCACGACTACGATTGCATCATCAACCAGGATACCGATTGAAAAGATGAGCGCAAACAAGGTGATTCGATTGAGGGTGTACCCGTACAGATAAAAAACCAGCAAAGTCAAAGCCAGCGTGGAAGGAATTGCCAGCATGACAACGATGGATTCACGCCAGCCAAGAAAAAACATGATGAGCAGTGCTACCCCAAATACCGCAATGGCCATATGAAAGAGGAGTTCGTTTGATTTTTCAGAGGCCGTCTCTCCATAATTTCTGGTAACACTTATTTCTATATCAGAGGGGATCAGGCTACCTTTAAGGCTTTCAACTTTTTCCAGTACTGCTCTGACGACCGATACTGCATTTGCACCAGGTCGTTTGGCAATTGACAAGGTGACTGCTGCTTCCAAGGAATCGCGATCCGGCGATCCATAGAGTACATAATTGTCCGGTTCCTGGGGGCCATCCGTTATTTCTGCAATTTCTTCGAGATAAACCGGTTTGTCGCCGTACACGCCAACGACAATGCGCCCGATTTCCTTAGCGCTAGAGAAAAATGTACCGGTCTGCAGCTCGATTTCCTGATTGAGACTGACCAGGTTTCCTGAATAGCTTTGGCGGTTGGCCTGCTGCAGGATCGGAACGAGTTCGGTAATCGAAAGATTTCGTGAAGCCAGAAGTAACGGATCAAGTCGTATCCTGACCTGCCGCTTGGTTCCTCCTATCAGCTTAGTTTCCGCAACTGAGTGAATATTCTTGACCAAATCGTCAACCTGGGCGGCTACACGTCTGAGCATGAAATGGTCATATGTTTTGCTATGTAAGGTCAAGGCAAGTATTGGTACGTCATCAATCGTATGAGGCTTGATCAGGGGGTGCGATACAGTATGGGGAATGCGGTCAAAATTGGTTGCTAGCTTTTGGTTCAGTCGGACAATGGCTGTCTCAAGATCGGCCCCTACGTAGAAGCGCACAACCAGAAGGCTGTGCCCAGTCATTGAGGTGGAATAGATATACTCTACATCGGGAAGCTCATAGAGCAGTTTTTCCATCGGAATGGTCACCTGCTCTTCAATTTCCTTTGGAGTGGCACCTTCCATGGACACCATGACATCGATCATCGGAACCTGAATTTGTGGTTCTTCTTCACGGGGAAGCATGACGATTGCAAGAAAGCCGAGGAGCAGCGATGCCACAATACCCAGGGGGGTCAATTTGGAATGTATAAACGCCCCTGCAATTGTGCCGGCAAATCCAGTCTTCTTGTTCTTGTTGATTTGCATGATAATCTCGCGGAGAATACGAGGATGAGTACCCAGTACTACTGAATAATTATCGGTTGACCATCTTGGAGGTGGCTGTTTCCTTGGCTGATGACGATATCACCCGCATTGATTCCTGAAATAATTTCAATCATATCAGCATGATGTATGCCAGTTTTGACAAGCTGCATATGAGCAGTATCATCTCTGACGATAAACACTCTATCCAGCTGACCCATTGACAAAACCGCCGATTTTGGAACCATTACAGCTCCCCCGCTTGTACCGGGCAAGGCTACACGAGCAAATTGGCCGGACCTGATTTTTGTTTCCGGCTGAATGGTCAGTTTTACCGGGGCAGTGCGTGAGCGAGGATCAGCCGTCGGTGCTATTTCGGTAATTTTCCCTGCGATGTTGAGCCCGGCAGCGGGGATGTTGACGGGGAGGATATCGCCAATTGAGAGCTCAAGAATCAAGGCCTCGGGAATATCGGCAAGAATCTGCAGCCGAGTTTCATTTTCAATTTTCAGCAATAGTTTGCCAGGGGTTGCCAGGTCTCCTATATTTGCCATTTTTTGGGTAATAATACCATCAAAAGGCGCTTTGATTGACGTATAGCTGAGCATGGTTCTTGCTGCCTTGTAGGATGCTTCTGCGATACGTTTGCTCTCCTCAAGGGTTTTAACCGTCTCAGCCGTTGCGGCATTTTTTTTAAGCAGGTTTCGTTCACGTTCAAGATTTCTGGTGGCTTGTTCGAGCTGTGCCTGGGCTTGTAAAAGTTTGGCGGTAATCTCTTCAGCACTTATCGTTGCAAGTAAATCCCCTTTTTTTACAAGAGATCCAAGGCTTACCGGCAACTCGATAATGTTTCCACTGACACGCGCAGCAATGGAGGCGCTATCGGCTGCCTGGACGGTGCCCATGACCTCGATTTGTCTTGGGGGGGCAGTTTCGGAAACAGTGACGACCTCAACCGTTGCGGCGGGAAGCTTTTTTGGAACAGAATCTGCTGAGCTGTGGTCTGATTTACAACCAGATGATTGTACAGCTGTAAAAATCAATACAATGAGTAAAGCCTGCCTTATATACAGAAGTGTCATGGCTGAGTCTCCAGAAGTTCTTCGGTGGTAATCGCAAACTGCTGCAGTCCAACGGCTCGGCGCAGGTTGGCAATGGCGACCCGGTGGTTGCCCTGTGCTGCTGACTGTCGTACCAAGGCGTCAGTCAGTCTAACCTCAGTATCGATGAGATCCGACGAGAGTATCAGCCCTTCCTTAAAACGTTCTCTGCTAAGCAGTGCACTTTCTTGGGCAACCTGAACCATTTTCTCGGTCACCGTACTTCTTTTAATTGCTTGACGCAGGTTGAGTTCCGCCTCCTGGATTTCAAGATTGACGGCAAGCTCAAGTTTTGTCAGTTGTTCATTGAGCTCTCCATATTCGGCTCTTTTGCGAGCGATATTTGCACTGGTCAGATTTCCGTCGTAGAGATTGTAGTCTATTTTGAGACCAGCGGTCCATGAATCACCTGATCCGTCTATAACGTAGCCCTGGTCATACTGATAGCTGGCAAACCCATCAACAGTTGGGTAGCGGGCCCCCTCTTCCCGAGCAAGCTCAGCTTCTATGGCAGACAACTGGGCGGAAAGATCTATCAGCTCCGGTCGCAAAGCATAATCTCCTGGCAGAGGCGTCTCTTGATTGGCATCACTTGTTTGATCTATTTGCACGGTGCCATCTTTTAACCCGAGGAGATTCAAAAACGTTTTCTGCGCCAGTGCCAACGTGTGATTACCAAGGATCAGGTTTTCACTGGCACGTGCTTGCTGCACTTCAAAATTGAGCATTTCTGCCTTAAGCAGATCCCCCGCCTCATACCGGGCCACTGCAACAGCAAGAGAAGCCTCTATTGCCTGGAGCTCGTCTAGGCGGGCATCGCGCTGATCCTCAGCCTGGACAATCGACTGAAAAGAGCGAATTACTTCAAAACCAAGGCGATGCATCATCGTGCGGCGGCCATTTTCACTGGAGAGATATTTGGAATCTGCTGCGTCCATTCCAGCTCTATCACGTCCGCCATTGTAAAAGCGATAAAGCAGCTCGGCCTTCATATTGAGATTATCAGTTCTTCCTGGGTTATTAAAATCGAGGTTTTGTTCAAAACTGCCTTGATTTAAAATATTACCAAAAGAGTAGATGGGGTTATTTGTCTGACCATAGGTGGCGCTGAGGTTCAAATGCGGGTAGAAAGCCGATTCAGCCAGTTGCCGTGAGGCATCAGCGGCTGCTATGCGCTGCTCAGCAATTCTGCTGTCAGGGCTGTTTTTAAGAGCAAACACCACCGCATTGCGTGCAGTCCAGACTTGTGGAACAACATCAGCGAGAGCACTATCCGCTATGCTGCCAAATAAGATCATGTAGACGAGCAAGAAACAGGTCGGCAACATCTTTGGCATAACACTCTTTATCAGATAATCCATTTGCAAAGTACATTCGTTGAATTTATACATCTTAAAAATTGTTTAATTAAATACTTAACTATATATGAACTACATATAATCTACCGCAAGAGAGTTGTCAAAAATAATAGCATACGACTCGCAAATATGCGAAAAAAATGGTAAAGTACTACTTTGTGGCGACTCGTGTTTGCCTTCACCTCTTTATTGGATTGATACCTGTGCAACATTATTGTATGAAACGTTGGATCTCATGCTGTGTGTTGATGATAGAATCTATTATTCAAGAGACAAAATGACAGGATGCCAGCAGGCGGCAGATGGTGGGCTATACAGACAAAAACAAGGTTACTGATGGATTGATAGGTCAATTTTTCTGTACCTAAAATATTTAAAGCGAATTATTGGTTATATTAATTAAGTAATTGATATTGTGCCTTTGTTAGGTATTTTTTTGGCCTTCATTGAGGGCGCTAGGCGGGAACTGAAGACAGATCGACGAGATCAAGCTTGACCAGATGCGTATACTGTCCACCAGCTTCTAGTAACTCAGCATGTGTTCCCTGTTCTCGTATCCGACCATGGTCCATGACGATGATGCGGTCTGCACGTCGGATGGTGGAAAGACGGTGGGCGATGACAATGGACGTTCTCTTGGAGAAGCTTTCCTCTATGGCTTCTTCAAGAATACTTTCAGTTTCTGAGTCGATGAAGGCAGTTGCTTCATCAAGAATAAGTATCGCAGGATTTCGACAGAGTGCCCGAGCGAATGAGAGGAGTTGCTTTTCTCCAGTTGACAATTCCTGTCCACCCTCGCCAATGATGGTGTCAAGCCCTTGCGGTAATTTTCTCACAAAACGGGTCATTCCTGTTCGATTAAGTACATCCACTACCTGTTCACGCGAATAGCCTGAATCCAGTACGATATTTGCCAGCAAACTGTCCTGGAGGATAAAAACGTCCTGCAGGATAACTCCCACGATTCGGCGTAAATCGTTAAAACGTAAATCCTTAATATCGCAATCATCTATTATGATTCTGCCGTCATCGGGATCGTAAAAGCGAAGGAGGAGATTGATCAAGGTCGTTTTGCCTGAACCTGTCGTTCCGACGATGGCAACCGTTTCTCCAGGGGAGATTTCAAGAGAGAGATTTTGCAGGACAGATTTGTCTTTCTCATAGGAGAATGTCAGATTCTCAAAAATGAGAGTTCCTTTAACGTTTTTCAATGTTTGCGGTGTCTTCGTTTCCTTGATGTATGTATCGGTATCGAGCATGTTAAAAATTCTTTCCGCTGAAGCCAGTGCGGACTGCACAATCGAGTACTTTTGGGAAAGTTCGCGCAGCGGTTGAAAAAAGAGTCTCATGTAGGCAAGGAAAGCCACCAACTCACCTATAGTCAGTGTGCGGCCGATAATTTTCGAACCACCGTACCACAAAATTAATGCTATTGCGGTTGAACTGAGCAGTTCGGTGAGCGGCATGAAGGTTCCGAACAGGCGAATCTGTGACAAAGTGCGATGCAGATATTCACGGCTCAATTCAGAAAAATAGTCTGAAGTTGCCTGCTGGCGTCCGAATAGCTGAACGATGCTGATTCCTGACACCGATTCCTGGATATAGCTGTTGAGACGAGAGAGCTGGCTACGGATTGCCCGGAACTTTTCCCGGGCAAGACGGGCAAAGACAATCGTAATTACAAGTGACAAGGGAACAAACAGGGACATAACCAATGCCAGACGACTGTTGATCAAAAATAATACAATGAGAATGCCGGCAAGGCGCAGGATGTCATTGAACAGAGTAACCATGACCGAAGTGAACATTTCGTGCATATTCTGAACATCATTGCTTAAGCGCGTAACCAGTCGGCCCGTAGGCTGGGTGTTTAAAAAAGCAAGGTCGAGCTCCAGCAAATGGGCAAAGAGTTTCTGCCTGATCTGATGCATGACGGACTGGCCAACCCATTCAAGCAGAACTACCTGGATGAAGGTAATGATGAAACCGAGGAATATAAGCAGGGCAAATTTGATGGTGATATGAGTAATACCGCTAATGCGCGCAGCTGCAGGAAGCGTCTCAACGGTAATATACGAGTCGATTGCTGTCTTCATCAGATATGGCAGACTCAGTGTGGTGGCCGTTACAATGAGAGATAATAAGAGTGCCATACCAATCGCTGGTTTATAATCTTGGCTACTCAGCAAAATTCGTTTCCAAAGACGGATATCGCTTATGGATGATTTCTGGCCTTTTTCCATGTAGCCGTAATCATGCATCTTGCTTGGCTTCCTTATCGTTTTGCATCTGTTTTTTATACATGGTCTGGTAGAATTCGTTTTCTTCCAGCAAGGTATTGTGGTCGCCGTCATTAACCAGTCGGCCTTGATCGAGCAGCAAGATCCGGTCTGTCATTGAGAGAAGTTTAATGCGGTTGGAAACAATGAATACAGTCCTCCCCTTGAGTCGACTGCGCAGGACCTCGAGGATTTTACTTTCTGTTTCTGTGTCTACTGCAGACAAACCGTCATCAATGACCAGCACAGGCCTATTGCAGATCAATGCTCGTGCCAGAGCAACTCGCTGACGTTGTCCCCCAGAAAGCGTCACTCCTCTTTCACCGATAATGGTGTTGTAGGCAGAGGAAAATGCACTAATGTCTTTGTGAATGTCAGCATCACGTGCTGCTTGCTCAATTTCTTCAGTCGAGGCATCTTCCCTTCCAAATGCTATGTTTGCACTCATTGTATCCGAGAAGAGTACGGGTTCCTGACTGACATAGCCAATTTGGGATCTCACACTCACCAATGACAGGTGGTTAACATCTCTATCTCCAAAGAATACCGTATTATCCGGCACAGGATACAGTCGGACTAGAAGCTTGCAGAGAGTGCTTTTACCGCTGCCGGTGCGGCCAGCGATACCAATAATTCCCGATGCAACTGAGAAACTGATATCCTCAAGGTCCGGTTGTGAAGATGAAGGATAGGTGAAACTGAGCTGATTAACGGAAATTGTTGGCTGAAGCATCGCTATATGGGGAGATGACGGTCGGTCAAGCAGCAGCGGTTCTGATGAGATCAGGGAGTGGACTCGTCTCATGGCCGTCAGGCCGCGCTGGAGGAGATTTGCCACCCAGCCAACGGCCATCATCGGCCAGATAAGCATTTGTAAATAGGTGATGAAGGCCACAAAATCACCCATGGTTATTATCTTGTTGACTACCAGCTTGCCCCCGAAGAGCAGAATGGCCAGCAATCCGAGATTGCCGATCAGGGTTGCAGCGGGAAACAATACACCTTGGACCATGGCAACCTCGATATTGGCCCTTGCGTAGTTTTTACCCAGCCGGTTGAACTCTCGCGTCTGGATTGCTTCGAGTGTGTATGCTTTGCTCAACTTTATCGAAACCAGGGCCGATCGGGCAAATTCCATGATGAGTGAGAAGCGTTCCTGAACTGTATTGAAACGATGATGCAGTTTGCTGGACAGCAACCTGGTAGAAATTGCCAGAATCGGCATCGGCAACAGAGCCATCAAGGTAAGCATGGGATGGATATGGATCATGAAACCGATGGCGGCAATGGCTAGCACCAACGCATCGACTGCTGCCACCATACCCATACCACAGGCCAGCTGCACGGCTGCCAGGTCGTTGGATGCATGAGCCATAATATCCCCGATAGACCGTTTTTCGAAAAAAGGCTGATCCATGACCAGGATATGGTTAAAGATACGGTTGCGCAGTGCCCGTTCCAAATAACGGGAAAAACCAATTATTAATGTTCTCCAGACAAAACGGAAACCTACAACAAATATGGCAATGGCAACGATACCAGCACCAAGTTTGAATAAAAGCTCAGGGGTTGCGTTTCCAACGGACAAAGCGTCGACTCCATGTTTGAGAATTCGTGGAATCATCAATTGCAGGAAATCAACGCTGACGAGCGCAATAAAACCGATAGCGAGTCGAAGGCGGTGCTTTTTGAACTGCGGCGTGATAAGGGATAGCAAAACCTTCAGGGAGGGGGAAGAAGCTGTCGGCTTTGCCTCTTCTTCGAGACCTTCTGATTGATGAGTGTGATCTTCCTGCACGTTATCTATTTTATGGAATTCACTTAAAGTCTATGGTTATTTGATCGGAAATGACCGCTGTTAATCATAATTACGATATGATAATTTGCGACAATAGAGATCAGGCTGAGTGTCATTCGAGGTTACAGTCTGTTTCGTGCAGCGCCTGAGTCTGCCCGGTTAAATTCTTTTTGCCAGCAGGATGGCCATTTCAGTAGCAGTCAAGACGGCAGGGTTATTCTTGGTGTTGGATTGTGAAATGATCGTCATTATATCTTCATCGGTTACACCAAAATCAGACAATAGAGGCAGATTGAGTCTTTCCGTCAGCGTGTATAGTTCCTCTATAAAGGCTTCTTGATAGTATGCTTCCGAACCATCTTCCCTGGAGCTGAAAAGTTGTCCAAGCCGAGTGTACTTGGATAGGTATTCACGATTGCCGTTTGTTTCCAATAAATGAGCCAGTGACGCCTCATTGACTGCTGCCATGAGCGTGCCGCAGACAACTCCATGGGGCACCATGAAATGACTTCCCAGTACAGGCGCCATACCGTGAACGACTCCAAGACCTGCGTTTGTCAATACGATACCTGAACAGAGCGAACCATAGGCCATGCCGCTGCGTGCCTGAAGATCGTCACCGTTTTTAAAGGCAGCGAGGAGGGAGCGCTGCACTGCTTCGATGCCGCTCCAGGCAAAAGCATCGGTTATTGGTGAAGCTTTTGTCGACAGGAAGCCTTCTACAAGCTGGGTTAAGGTATCCATGCCGCAGGCCGCAGTAATGTCTGGAGGGCAGGTACGCATCAAGGCCGGGTCTATCAAGGCGACATCAGGAATATAGTTGTTATGGCGAAGAGATTTTTTAAAACCGCTGCTGCCTGTTCTGGTAATGACTGCATTACTTGTTGCTTCACTCCCTGTGCCTGCGGTAGTTGGTATTGCAATAAATGGTATCTTAAGGCCGTCGGGATTTTTTGAACCGACCCCTTCGAGAAAGTTTTGGACACCATAACCGTTTGTCAGCATTGCCGAGACAGCTTTGCCTGCATCAAGTACGCTGCCGCCGCCAATGGCAATGACAGCATCGATTTCTTCAGGAAAATGATCCTGAACAATTGTATCAATCATTTCAGGAGATGGTTCTGAAGCTATGGTACTGCAAAATAGGGTAGAATGATTCTGTTTCAGTGAAGCAGTGACCTTGTCCCAGATGTTTGCCTGACTGATCAGACTGTTTCCTGACAGAATCAACAGCCGCTTGCCAAATGAGTCTGCAAGCGACGGTAATTGTTTGATGCTGCCAAGAGCAAAATGTATTGTGGGTAGTGGCTTGCTGGTAAATTGTTTAACCATAATAACCTGTCCTTGATCTCTTATCTCATATGATACGTGCTTATCATATGCTGGGCGTACTCGTTGGAAAACAAATTCCTTGATAATTCTGATGTTCCTGGGTTTACTCTGGAAACCTTGTCTTTCAGAGGAGGTGGCAAGGACCATGTCCTCTGAAAGAACTATATTTATTATTGTAATGCTTCTGTCAATCAGTAATGGGCGTAAATAGAAACATTATCATTCTCAGCATATTGTGGCTTGTCATCATTATTGGCTCCTTTAGCTGGAATTATGCCGTAGCACTCAACGAACAAAATCGTCTCGCCCGGTTTACTGCACGAAGTTTTTTTGACCAGATCGTCATTACCAGAAAGTGGAATGCGCTTCATGGTGGCCTTTATGCACCGATAACAGAGGCAACACTGCCAAACCCATATCACGATCTGCCAGATCGGGACCTGGAGGTTAATTCCTCACTCAAGTTGACGAAAATTAACCCCGCCTATATGACCCGGCAACTCTCTGAAATTGCCATCGAAACAAGCGGAATTTATTTTCATATCACCAGTCTCAATCCGATACGGCCGGGAAACAAAGCAACAGAGCGGGAAGCGGTGCATCTGAAAAAATTCGAGCAGGGCGTTCTTGAAAGCAGTGAATTTTTTGAAGATGAGGGTAAGCAATATTATTTCTACATGGCACCACTTGTTACAGATACATCATGTCTGGCATGTCACGCGAAACAGGGATATCAGGAAGGAGACATTAGAGGGGGGATCAGCCTGGTACTTCCTTTTGAGTCCAAGGTATCATTACATATTATCTTGTTTAGCCATCTTATCATAGCATTGTTGGGACTTCTCGGTCTGGCGTTCGTGGGAAGAACATTGAACATTTCCTACAGGACCATAGAAAAGCAAGCAGTGATAGATTCTCTGACGGGAATTCTGAATCGGCGAAGCTTCACTGAAACGATCAATAGGGAGTTCAACCGCAGTTTTCGGGAAGAAGAACAATTGGCAATTGTCATGTGTGATATTGATAATTTCAAGGACTATAACGACACTTATGGCCATAGTGCTGGAGATGAGTGCTTGAAAAAAGTAGCACAATCAATAGCAGATTCACTGCAGAGGCCCGGCGATTTTTGTTTCCGTTATGGTGGAGAAGAGTTTGTCGTCATTCTGGTAAATACTGGACGCAACGGTGCAATAGCTGTGGCGGAAAGAATTCGCCATAAGGTTGAGAATATCGGAATCAGCCACAGCAAATCTGCCGTCTCAGACGTTGTGACGATAAGTGCTGGTGTTGCTACCTTGAGGGATAATCTGGTAAATTTGTCCGAAGAACTGATAAAATGTGCAGATGATGCCTTGTATCAGGCCAAACGATCTGGAAAAAACCAGGTCTGTTTTTATGAATCAGAAGACGCTTGAAATGAGCCTTTCTCCACGTCGGTCTTAACAACCCCGCGACGATCGACCTATCTGAATTTATTTTGACTGTGTCTTGCTGAGTTCCCTGCTCGAAGTGTCTGAGTTATACCGTATCTCAATCATCCTGTAATTCATATCGTTTGCTCTGCAGGTTCAGTCGGCTAGAGACATCTTGCCGGCTGAATGCGGAGAACGCTTGATGTATTATTCCGCAAGTTCTATCCAGTCGCCATCGGTGAGCAGCTCAAGATCAGCTGGTGCAAGCTGAAACAGCGCGTGCGGGGTGCCGGCAGCAGCCCAGATCAGCTCATGTTTTCTAAGATCAGGATCAAGAATGGTTTGCAACGGGGTGCGGTGACCTGCAGGTGGCACACCGCCTATGGTATAGCCGACCTGATTCTTAACATAATCGGCGTCGGCTCTTCCCAGTTTAAGTCCTGTAGCGGCACGGATTTTTTTAAGATCCACCCGGTTTTCACCGGAAGCAATGATCAATATGGGCAAGCCGCTTTTTTTATCTTTGAACACGAGTGACTTGGCTATTTGTGCAACAGAACATCCGACACTGCTGGCTGCATCCTGTGACGTTCGTGTTGAACCTGATAACTCATTCACCTTATAATCAAGACCTTTCTGAGACAGAAAATCTTGAAATCTTTGCGCATTGGCATGGAGTGTTTTTGTTTGAGCAGGCATACGGGTTAAGTTGCTGTTCGTTCTTATTTTGCAGGTTTGTTATGCATTCTTACATTGTTTCATATGAAGGTGACAATAAAAGAGATCAGTACGCTCTAAAACTGCTAATAGCTCGCTATTGATTTCTTAAACACACTCAGGTGCGTGGTTTAGCATGGAAACATTTGAACAAAAATTAGCCCGCCTCGTCAAGGAGAAGATTGCCATCGTACCATACGACCCGTACTGGCCAGAGATGTTCGAGCAGGAACGACGTCATCTTTTCTCCTGCCTGCCGAAAAATCTTATCAAAAGAGTTGAGCATTTTGGCAGTACGGCTGTACCAGGTCTATCTGCAAAGCCGATAATCGATATTCTCGTAGAGGTCACAAGCCTCTTTGAGACAAGACAAATAATCGTTCCCATTCTTTTATCACAAGGGTATGAATACTATTGGCGACCGTCGTTCGGAGACGATTTGCCGCCCTTTTATGCCTGGTTTATTAAACGCAATAAAGCGGGCAGTCGAACGCATCACATCCATATGATCGAGAGCCACTTTGAGCATTGGCAGAGACTGCATTTTCGGGATTATCTTATTGCAAATCCTGCCATTGCCAGGGAATATGAGAATCTTAAGATAAGCAGCGCTGCTTTACACCAGGATGACCGTGAGGCATATACTGATGCCAAAGGAGCTTTTATCACACGCATCACTAAGAAAGCCAAAGGGCGGCCTCCGAAAAAAGAGCCATAATGCCAATCTGTGGAGGCTCGTTTTCTGATGAGCACGTGCCGGCATAGAAAGTGTTAAGGTTGCCATATGAGAATGTAAGCGGAGCAACAGTATGAATGATAGAGATCGAGCAATGTTTAAACAGCTCCTCATATCAACGCAGCAGGAGTTAAACGAAACCAAAAAAACATCAGAAAAATCTACCCAGACCGTTGCACTGGATCAGTCCAGTGTCGGTCGCCTGTCAAGAATGGATGCCATGCAGTCACAGGCCATGGCGCTTGCTGGCAAAAGACGTCGTGAAATACAATTGACGAGAATTCGTGCCGCTCTTGAGCGCCTCGATGATGGGGAATATGGCTATTGCGCAGTTTGTGAGGGCGAGATTGATCAACGCAGACTTCGGATCGATCCTGCCAATCCGTTTTGCATTAATTGTGCTGCCACAATGTGATGCAACATTCTCATCTGCTAAGATCAAACGAGCTAAAGCCGTTACTTAAGGCAATGAACGGATAAAAATTTGTATTTGCCTGGGAAACTCCTTTATCAGGTAATGTCATGAAGGGGTTGATAGCAGGTCGTTTTTAGTATCCAGCCGCCTCGAGTGCACCGCGTTTCGTTTTTTGTACTGCCTGTAAAGAAAACTGCCAAGCATCATCAAACCAAAACCTACCTGCAAAACTACTACCGAAATGTAAAACCAATTGCCTGTAATGAAGTCAATGTCACGATATAAAAACTCTAATACTTGGGGCGAGATAGAAAAGCTGAGCATCGAACTAACGTGCCAGACGATAACAAAAAGAAAGAATATTAAACTGTAAGTACCTATCCTTCTGAACTTTTTCATGACCCACGTTTCCCTTGAGCAAAACATGTTTTGATTGTCACGCGTCGGTAATTATTCATTGTATCAAAGTAAAAGCAACTAAACCAGCTGCTGGTTAATAATTTAAAAAATTCGACTCAAGGTATAATAATTTGGCCTGAACCATTAGTTAAATACTCATTTCAAAGCACTGTATTGGTGATTCAATTCGTCATTATCCCTTTTCATCGTGGAGGTGTGAAGAGACGACCTGTCCAGCTAAGAGCAATTTTTATACCACATGGTGACTAATCGATGGGAGTGACCAAAGGTGTCGTCTGACTCTGAAACGATGTGCCATAAGCGCTCGTCAGCAGCAATAGTACCATCCATAGTTTTGTGAGGGAAAAGAGGTGAGACGAAAATTAAGCAGACCGTTGGTTCACATCTGAGATGGCCTGAATAATCTTTCCAGTATGTATTCAGCAGCTATGTCAAGTGGATTTCACAGTGGTGGACAAGTCATGTTACCTAAAATCTAGATCATGTATCTTTGACGAGCTCGATTTCAAAAAGGGTAGGCCAGAGTTTGCCTGTCACGAATAATCTCTGCTTATCAGGGTCAAACATAATACCGTTGAGCACACCTGAACTATTGTCCTTTGATAATTTTTTGTCTAGACCGCTCAAATCAATCCAGCCTTCAACCTCACCATTTGACGGGCTGATGATGACAATTCGATTTGACTTCCAAATATTGGCGTAAACGCTTCCGTTAATGTATTCGAGTTCATTGAGAGCGCTTATGGTACGTGAGCGTTGCTGGACCGTTATCCTTCTAACCTCAGTAAGTGTTTCAGGATCGATAAAATAAAGCGTTGAGCTGCCATCACTGACAATGAGATTATGGCTGTCGTGAGTAATTCCCCAACCTTCTCTGGGGTAGTTGAGTTTTTTGATTAATGAGAGATCATGCTTGTCATAGATGAACACAAGTCTGTTTTTCCAAGTGAGCTGATATATTTTATCGTCAAAAACAGTTACTCCTTCTGCAAAAATATCATCTTGATAATCTATTTTATGTTCAGTCCGACCGGTTTGGAGACTTTGCTTTCTCAGCGAAGAATGGCCATATATACCTGTCCCCTCAAAGATAAAGCCTTTGTCCCAGGCAAGTCCCTGAGTAAAGGCTTCCGGGTCATGGGGGTAACTATTGACAATTCTATAGGTGTATTTTTCGGGGTTAGTGTCAGTTTTATGAGCGCATCCTATCGATAGGCAAAGAATGGTTAGTAAGGCGATTAGACGAAGAATTGAATTGATCTTAAGCATAATTTCCAGCAATTTTGAGGTCTACTCATTAAATCAAGGCTTCAACAAAAAAGGGATTACAGTTAAAACTGTAATCCCTCGCTCTTAATGGTCGGGATGAGAGGATTTGAACCTCCGACCTCTTGTCCCCCAGACAAGCGCGCTAACCAGGCTGCGCCACATCCCGAATTATTTTGAGCCGTTGTCATACCACGCCATACCAGCAGTGTCAATTAATGGTTGGCAAGGGCTGAACAGGTCTCATTTGTTGCTTTTCTTTGAAAGCATGTTTCTCAACTGCAGCAACTCTTCTTTGATCTCGTTGAGTTGAGATGGTTTTTCAATCTCTTGTTCTTCCTCAACAACCAAGTTATTGAGATTAGCCGTATCGCCTATAAGTTTGCGCGCTCCTGAGATGGTATAGCCCTGGACATGGAGCAGGTTCTTGATTACCAGGATGCGTTTGACATCCTCCCGGCGATAGAGCCGCTGCTTTGAGGAGGCACGTTTCGGCCTGATGCCGCTGAACTCACTTTCCCAATATCGCAGGACGTGGGGAGCAACATCTGCAAGTTTACTTACTTCGCCAATCTTGAAATAGAGCTTATCCGGGATTTTATTATTCATCTCGGCGGGCTCACTCCTTCAGCAGACGGCGCAGGCGACCCTAGGTGATGTTAATCTTTGCTCGCAACTTCTTACTGGGCCTGAAGCTCACTATCTGCCGTTCTTTTATGGTTATGGTTTCTCCGGTACGCGGATTGCGTCCTTTTCGGGGATTTTTTTCACGTACTAGGAATGTACCAAAATGTACTAGTTTTATTGAGGTTCCGTCAAGCATTGACGATTTCATTGTGTCAAAAAAACTGTCGACGATATCAGAGCAGGCACTCTGAGGGTAGCCAAGTTTTTCTGCAACCGCCTCAGCCAGCTCTTTACGAGTTACATTATTCTTTTTCATACTATGCCTCACGGAAACTGCCGCCAAAACGATCGGTGAGCATGTTCACCAGTTTGACATGGGCTTTTTCCACGTTTTTTTCTGTAAGGGTTTTTGTTTGTGATCGGTAGGTTATTGTTAGAGCAACACTTTTATAGCCACTTTGGATCTTATTACCTTGGTATACGTCAAAAACGTCACAATGTTCAACAAGTTTTTCTTTACTAGAGATAACGGCATCCACTAAATCTCCGGCTGCCGTCTGGGCAGGCACTACCAGGGCGATATCCCTTTTAACCGATGGATAGATCGGCAGTGCCGAGAATTCTTTCGGGGCAGGCGTCACGTCAGCAAGGGCTTTAAAATCGATATCAAAATAAAATACCTCGCGTTTGATACCGAAACCCCGCAAGACCTCATCTTTTATCTTGCCAATCGATCCGATACTGACGTTGTCGCAGATAATAGATAAACCATATTCTTCTTCTACATAGGGCTCGGCAGTTCCCGCTGTAGCCGGAGTCAGACGAACCGCACTCAACTCTCTGCCGTTTTGCAGCCGCATCTCTTCGAGCAAACCTTCAACGGCACCTTTAATATCGTAAATATCAACGTCATCATCTTTAAAGTGAAGCGGGGATTGCAAACCGTATCGGTTGCCGGTCATGACGCCGGCAATTCTCGGTACCTCATCAGGCAGTGGTTTCCCTTCCACCGGAAAAAAGAGATCGCCAATCTCAAAAAGTTTACAAGATGTTTGCTGGAAGCTAATGTTTTGTCTGATATTTTCAAACAACCCCGGCAGCAGCATTGTTCTCATGACATCTTGATCTTCGGTCAGTGGATTGAGTATTTTGACGTGTGAACAGCGCTTGTCTGATTCCTCCAGCAGCATTTTTGCGTCGCAACTGCTCGAATAGAAACTGTAATTAATTGATTCTGTGAAACCGAGCTTTGTCATGATAGAGCATGCAGCGTTGCGTCTGATCCGCTCCTGATCCTGTTCGGGATAACTCAGATCGACACTTGGCAGGGAAATGGGAATATCGTTGTAGCCAATGAG
>JABDPQ010000270.1 GCA_013042695.1 Desulfobacterales bacterium
CGCACACCCGTTAAAGACCCTACTGCAGGGGTACCCACCTGCAGCGCTATCTGGGATGCTGCCATCTGGGCGGAGCGTGAGGTGTTTGACCAGTACGGCATAAATTTTCAGGGCCATCCCGATCTCAGGCGTATCCTCAATCACTGGCAGTTCAAAGGACACCCGTTGCGCAAAGATTACGACATTTCCCAGGGCCAGATCTGTTACGAGACAGACAGTATGGAAAGAGAAATCAGGGCGCGACTCCAGTTCAAAGGGATAGATGAGAGTACAATGAAGGACATCAATACCGAAATGATGTTTCTCAATCTGGGCCCTTCGCATCCTGCTACCCATGGTGCAATTCGTATACTGACTGCTCTTGATGGCGAGACCATAATGGCCAACGTAAACGAAATTGGCTACCTGCACCGCGGATTTGAAAAAACAGCTGAGCAACGCACTTATAACCAGGTGATTCCGCTGACTGATCGTTTGAACTATTGTTCTGCCCTGATGAATAACGTCGCCTATGTTAAAGCCGTTGAATCCTGGTTGGGAATTGAGATAACAGAGCGGGCGCAGTTTATGCGGGTGGTGCTTTCTGAGTTCTTCAGGGTACAGGACCATCTCGTCTGCATTGCCGCCAACCTGGTAGATATGGGTGGGTTGACCAACTACTGGTATCTGTATAACGAAAAAGAGGCTTCTTACGATCTGATCAGCAGATTGACAGGGGCGCGGCTGACCAGCACTTTTACTCGTATAGGTGGCATGTATCGAGATTTTTATGATGGTTGGGAAGCAGACATGGAACACCAACTCAAGGCAATTGAGAAGGGAGTTTCTGATTCACTTAAATTGGTTCTGCAAAATCGTATTGTTCATGAACGAACCCAGGGAACCTGCAGAATCTCAGGAGATACGGCACTGTCATACGGTTTTACCGGACCCTGTCTTCGGGCCACCGGCGTTCCCTATGATCTGCGAAAAGATAATCCCTATTACAACTACGATGCCTTCGATTTTAGTGTACCGATCGGCAGTCAGGGCGATATTTATGATCGCATCATGGTGCGCTTTGAGGAAATATTCGAGAGTATCAGTATCATCCGCCAGGCAATGATGCATATTCCGGATGGTCCGGTATTTGTAAAAGACCACAAGGTTGTTCTGCCACCAAAAGACCAGGTCTATGGCAAAATCGAAGGACTGGCAAATCACTTCAAGCTTATCTTCGACGGGGTAAAAGTCCCTGCTGGTGAATGGTATGACGCTTTTGAGGCAGCCAATGGCGAGTTGGGGTTCCACTTTGTTTCGGATGGTTCGGGGATGCCGTATAAATTAAAGGTACGACCGCCCTGTTTTTATATAATGGGAGGGTTCCACGAGATGGTGGAAGGAGAAATGGTTGCCGATGCGGTTATCAACCTTGGAAGTATTAACATCATAGGCGGAGAGCTGGATAGATGAGTGATCGTTCGCAATTAATCGTCACGGGTAAGCCGTTCACCTTTGATGCCGAAAGGGATGCCGAATTCGAGCGGCTGGTGAAACGCTACCCCATCAGGGAATCAATGATAATGCCGGCGCTGTGGTTAACGCAGGAGCAGGAAGGTTGGATCAGTGCCGAGGCAATTGCCTATATTGCTGATCGCATCGGCACTTATGCAGCAAAAGTGTTTGAGCTGGCAACCTTTTATACCATGTATCATCTAAAACCGGTCGGCAGACACCATATCTGTGTGTGCCGGACGTTGTCTTGCTACCTCAGAAGCAAACAAGAGATGATTGAGTTTCTTGCAGATGAAATAGGTATCAAACCCGGTCAGATTAGTGATAATGGTAAATTCAGCTTGGAAGAGGTGGAATGCCTTGGCCACTGTGGCACTGCACCGGTCGTACAGGTGAACGGTGAGTTTCATGAACAGATGGACGTAGAGAAACTCAAAGCCCTGCTGGCGACGCTGGAATAGGGGAGGACGAACGATAATGGAAGTAAAGATTCTCAGTGCTAAATTCGACATCGAGAACTCCCATCTACTGAAAACAGCCGAAAAGCATGGGGCTTACTCGACGCTTGATAAATTGTTTTCCATGGAACCGGCGGATGTCATTGAGGAAGTGAAGAACAGCGGTTTACGTGGTCGTGGAGGCGCGGGATTTCCGGCTGGTATCAAGTGGAGCTTTTTGCCAAAAGGTCTTGATAAACCGGTTTATCTCACCGTCAACTCGGATGAATCGGAACCGGCTACCTTCAAGGACCGTTACATTCTGGTGAGAGACCCCCATATGCTGATAGAGGGGATCATCATCTGCTGTTATGCCATCGGCTGCCACGTCAGTTATATTTATATCCGCGGTGAATATACGTCCCAGGTAAAAATTCTGCAGCAGGCTATCGATGAGGCCTATGAGGCCGGTTATCTCGGGGAAAAGGTCGCGGGCAATGATTTTGCCCTTGAGGTCACGGTGCATAGGGGTGCGGGGGCCTATATCTGCGGAGAGGAAACAGCTCTGCTGGAATCTATTGAGGGAAAAAAAGGTCAACCGCGAAGCAAACCGCCGTTTCCTGCCGTTGTTGGTTTGTATGATTGTCCCACTATTATTAATAATGTTCAAAGCATCGCCTCCCTTCCTTTCATCATCGAAAACGGTGCCGATGCTTACAAGGCTTATGGCACTGAGAAAAGCAGCGGTACCCATTTGTTTGGTATTTCAGGACATGTAGATAAACCAGGTATGTACGAACTGCCGCTCGGTCTTCCTTTGATGGAGGTAATTGAAAAGGTCGCGGGAGGTGTATGGAAAAATAGGCAGCTCAAAGGAGTTATTCCTGGCGGAAGTTCAACCCCTGTGCTTACCGTCGAAGAGGCGAAAACCGTCACCCTTGATTACGAATCCATGGCTGAGCATAAGACCATGTTCGGTTCAGGGGGTATCGTTGTACTAGATGAGACGGTTGACATTGTCAAGCTGGTCAAGAACCTGATCGATTTTTATCATCATGAATCATGCGGACAGTGTACCCCTTGCAGAGAAGGTCTCGGCTGGATGCTGAAGATCGTCAAAAAGTTGATTGCCGGGGACGGAACCAGAAGCGATATCGATTTACTCGTTGAGCTCTGTGACAATATTGAGATGAAAACGGTTTGTGTGCTTTCTGCCGCCTGCACCATGCCGGTGCGCAGTTATCTTAATAAATTTCGACATGAGTTTGAGGCCTATGCAAAAGATGAGGGCGCAACAAATAATGATCTGGCTAAGGAATAGGACGACCAATGGCTGA
>JABDPQ010000273.1 GCA_013042695.1 Desulfobacterales bacterium
AATGTCGTCTTCGATATCGGCTGGTGCGCGGCTGTTGCCAAATTCACATTTTTTCCCGACAGGCTCATGGTTTGTATGTGTCCAGCCGTGCTGGTGCCAGCACCACTTCGATGACTGGCGATCACAAAGGTGTCGCATTGAGGACCAGCGTGAGGGGGTTATCCAGGCGGGCACAACGGCGAGGCAGAGCGGGATCTGATAGTGTTGAAACGACTTCAATAGAGCCACAAAGGAATCTGACATAACGCCGATGTCATCAGCTCGGAAGAAAATAGGGAGTGGCTGACTGAGCTGAGCCTGCTGGATTGCCAAGGTAAACTCTGTGTTGAGCACGGCGGCAGCTTGTTCCGCACCGCCCAGATAAATTGATGATACCGTTCGGTCCATGAGATTAGCACTCACTCTCGATTATTTTTACTGTTTCTGCTGCACCGTTCAATTTAAGCTGGGACTGGTAACGCTGACAATACGCCTGGTTTCTCATCAAAGCAGCCAACTTCTGTGGAGCAAGCTCGTCGTTTTCAAGCAGCCTGATGGAACCGCTCCTGGGCATCTGTTCAACCCGCAGCCGTTGTTCCTGGTTTTGACCAAAAGGATACATCAGCGCCGGCACACCGGCAGCAAGCGTGTTCATGCAGGTGTTGTAGCCGGCCATGGAGACCGACAGATCAGCCGCACCAAGCCAGTCGATAAAATGATCAGTAAATCGCTGCACCTTGAGGCGAGCGTTTTGCTGGTTGTGCAATCGTTCATATGTCGCTTCATCGAGATAGGGGCCGGTAAATATCTGCATATACCATTCGTTATGGGTTGTCAGCAGCCTGAACGCCTGTGCTGCTGCATCAAGGAGTTCTCCCCCAACACTGCCGCTGCCAATACTTGCCACAATGAGTCTTCGGTCTGGCGCCAGCCCGCAGTCTCTTCTGATTTTAGCGCTGTTGGCAGGGGATGGCTTGGGAGAAACGAACCCGGTGTAATGGAGTGGTACCTGCAGCAACTCCGTTTTACCAAACGTCTGTTCCAGGACAAACATCGATGGATCGGAGTGAATGAGCACGCCGTCAAAGTATCGATTCAGTGTCGTCACGGCACGCTGCTCAAATTTGTCCCGCCCGGTTTTCTTTTCCACCAGAATATCACGCAGACTGCAATAGACCCTGCAGGTGGATATTTCCCTACGGACAAGATCCAGCATGGGCTCGAGTTCGAACCTGAAGGCTTTTCGCCCAAACGGAAATAGCTCAATAATCAGGCAATCAGGCCGGAATTGCTCGACAAATGAGAGCAGCTGCATCCGTCTTTGATCCTGGATCGTCGCCAGAGCTACACCCTGCTCACAGGGGATCAGTGAGCTGAACTCAGTGTCCATCTGCAGGGCCGGGAGTTTGAGAAGGCTGAGCCCGGAAACATGGGCAGCGACATCAGGTCCACCAACCACCATGGTTACATGGTGGTTATTCAGGAATGCCCGGCAGACCTCCAGGCTCCGATGAAAATGTCCAACACCAAGGACATGCTGACAATAGTAGGCGATTTTCATTTCAGATCAGAGTTCCCTGGCAGGAAAATGTTTTGTGTCAGAATTGTCCAGGCTGTTTCGGAATGTGCAATGAGGTGAAAGCGGTTCTTCCAAAGAATTTTCGGCTCACTCGGTAGAAATGGGCGTTTTTCAATAGAGTAGAGCAGGGTTTTAATGACGCCCAGGTGGGTAATGACAAGCAGGTGCTGCCCCGTGTATTGCCTGGCGCACTTCTCAAGACAACCACGTGTGCGCTGCAGCACTTCCTGTCTGCTCTCACCTTCCGGCGGAAGAAAGTTCCAGCCGTTCTGGATCCGTTTTTCAAGTTCATCTGGATCAGCAGATTTTATTTCATCGATTGTCAGGCCTTCCCATAAACCCCAATTCTGCTCGCGAAGCTCATCTTCTATCTGCATTGGCAGATGCAGACCCTCATTGATAATCTTGGCTGAGTCGATAGCGCGTTGAAGCGGGCTGACGATCAGGCGATCCCAGGTTGGCGGAGTTGAGTGAAGAAACGCTGCCCAGGCCTTTAATGCAGCAATACCGTCAGGAGTCAAGGGCGAATTACCGCTGCCCTGTATGCGTTTCTCCTGGTTCCAGACGGTCTTACCGTGCCTCAGGAGGCCGAAGGTCGTTTTCTCTCGATGATGTTGTTTCATCGTCTCGCTGACTTATGCATTGTGCGCAACAGGATTCTGCAAAAGCGGATTGGCTGATCGAAATAGTTCTGCCAGCCGGGCGATTTGTTTTTCGTTGTCAAAGTCTGAGCGCACAAACTGTTGACCGGCCTCAATAAGCGACTTTCGCAGAGACGCATCGGTCAAAAGCAGATCAATCGCCTGGGCAAAGCTATGGCTGTCCTGTGGCTCTACCGTTAGGCCTGTTTTTTCGTTAATCAGAATTTCAGGCAAAGAGGAAACATTGGTTGAAACTGCTGGTACGCCCATGGCCAGGCTTTCAACAAGAACGTTGGGTATGCCGTCACGGTCACCGTTTTTGGCAATCTCGCACCCGAGAACAAAGAGATCGCTTTCTCTGAAATGCTCGAGCACTTCACCATGTGTTCGGGTCCCAAGCCAAGAACAACAGTCCTTGAGATTGAGCTCGTCTATCAAACTAATAATCTGCTCACGGTCATCCCCGTCGCCGATCAGGGTATGGTGAAAGGCAACCTGCCGCTCGGCCAGCAGTTTTAAGGCTCGGTAAACGGTTGGCAGCCCCTTCTTTTCAGTCATCCTGGCAATGGTAAGAAGACGATATGGCGGCTTGGGTTCAAGTCGCAGATGAGTATTGTTGAAGAGCGAGAGATCGATTCCATGGTAGACTCAATGGATAGGAGTCGCGGGAGATTCAAGGATGCTCTCGAGGTAGTGTTTATTGGTGAGCGTACATGTTGCCACAAATTGTGCC
>JABDPQ010000274.1 GCA_013042695.1 Desulfobacterales bacterium
CCTGGACAACTCCTTTCATGCAAATATCATCACGACCCTTCTCCAAATTGATCTGGCTGCCCACGATGGCAGAGGATCGATTAAAGAGGAGCTGGCAGCTAAACTGAATGATCAATCCCTGGCCACGTTTCTGACCAAGAATATCGGCAGGGATGAGCGCTCAGAAAAATTTATCTGGAAACTTAACCTCCCGGTTCTGCAGAAATTTCTTCAACATCTACATATCGGACTGGAAGAATTGGAAATATATGCTCCCTGCCCGGTCCCTACTCTTTTTATCAAAGGCAATGATTCTAGCTATTACTTGCCGGAGCATGAGCCGGACAGGCGTAACTTCTTTCCAGACTCCGAGGTCGTCGGTATTGCTAGCGCCGGGCACTGGCTGCATAGTGAATATCCCGAGAAATTTCTTGAGATTGTCGTGCCATTTTTTAATAAATAGGGGACAGACCACGGTTTTACTTAAAAAAAACCGTCAAAAAACCGTGGTCTGTCCCCTATTTTGTTACAAAGAGGTTGAGAATGGATAACGAGCACTCCAAAAGAAAAGCGGAACTGTTCTTTGCCACATTAACAGGACTGGTGATTCGCTATCGTGCGATTGTAATTCTGTTGGTGCTGGCCTCTACAGTGCTGTTTATTTCTCAGATTCGTACGCTTGCTATAGACACTTCCAATGAAGGCTTTCTCCATGAAGACGACCCTGTCCTGACAACCTACTACGAATTTCGTGAGCAGTTTGGTCGAGACGACATGATAGCCGTGGCTATTGGCAGCGAGAACATTTTTACCATATCATTCCTGCAGAAACTCAAGCAGTTGCATGAGGAATTACAGGAAAACGTCCCCCACCTCAACGATATTACCTCGATGATCAACGTGCGCAACACGCGCGGAGAGGGCGATGTCCTGCTGGTTGACGATCTGCTCGCAGAATTCCCTGATTCAAATGAAGAGCTGGGAAGGCTGAAGCAGCGCGTTATGGACAGCCCCTTGTACAAGAACCAACTGATCTCTGAGGATGGGCTGCTTACGAGCATTATTATCGAATGCGATGTCTATCAAAGCAGTGAAGGTGAGGAAGATCTGCTGGCGGGCTTTGCTGACAAAGCGTCATCTCATGATATCGCTGAAATTGCTTCCGTCTATCTGAGCGATAAAGAGATCACCAATATGGTGGAGGCGGTACAAAGCATTGCAGAAACATACCAAGACGAGGACTTCCACGTCTATGTGGCGGGTACACCGGTAATCACCCAAACCCTTAAAAAGTTCATGATGTCTGATATGAAACGGTTTCTGCGGCTTGCGGTGCTGACTATCGGTATTTGTCTTTTTATCATGTTCAGGCGGGCAAGCGGGGTTATCCTGCCATTGCTTGTGGTAGCCCTGACTCTCGTGGCAACATTGGGGCTCATGGCAATAGTCGGCATCAAGTTCAAGCTGCCGACCATCATCTTGCCTTCATTTCTGCTTGCCGTTGGCGTCGGCGACAGTGTCCATACCCTTGCTCTCACCTACCTGAACCTGCAACGTGGACAATCGCGAAACGATTCGATAACAGGCGCTTATTCACATGCCGGTTTAGCACTTGTCATGACATCCTTAACAACCGCTGCAGGACTCGCGTCATTTGCCCTTGCCAAGGTAGCACCCATTGCAGATCTGGGACTGTTTTCGTCAATCGGCGTCATGATTGCTCTTTTATATACCCTTACTGTTTTGCCGGCAATCCTTTCCTACCTTCCCCTTAAAGTATACAAGACCGGAGTAGAAGACCAGGTAAAGAGAACTCGCATGGGACAAACGCTCGAATGGGTAGCTGACTTCTCCGTACGTCGGTATCGTCTCATCCTGGCAGTATCCGGAACAATAATAGCCATAAGTATTATTGGGCTATTTAGAGTTCAATTCTCCCATAATGTCCTGAAATGGCTTCCTGAACACCTTGCTATCCGCCAGTCGACAGAGGTTATGAACCAGGAACTCAGGGGAAGCGTTGTCCTTGAGCTAATTCTCGATACAGGACGAGAGAACGGCCTCTACGATCAAGAGACGCTGGTAACCATCGATCGACTGACCCAGAGCCTTAAAGACGATTATCAAGACAACAGGCTGTTCGTTGGTAAAACGATCTCAATGACCACCATCTTAAAAGAGATCCACCAAGCCTTGCATGGAAACAACCCGCAGTATTATAAAATCCCGGAAAATGAAAAATTGATCCCTCAGGAGCTTTTGCTGTTCGAGAATTCCGGCTCGGATGATCTTGAAGATTCCATTGATTCTCAATTCCGTATCGCCAGGATCAGCCTCAAGGTACCCTGGCTGGATGCCCTTTTGTACGTACCGTTCATCCGAGATGTGGAAAAGCGCTTTCTGGCTGAGTTTGGCGGAAAAAAACTCCACGGCGGCGAGGAAATGCAGATCACCGTAACCGGCATCATGTCACTTTTTGGCGGTATCATATACGCCTCAATCTATTCAGCTGCACAAAGTTACGGTATTGCCCTGGTCGTTGTGACGCTGTTTATGGTAATTCTTATTGGTGAAATTCGCATGGGGTTGATCAGCATGATTCCAAACCTGGGACCGATTTTAATCGTTCTGGGCTTTATTGGCTGGTTTTCGATTCCACTCAATATGTTCACCATGCTGGTAGCCTCGATAGCAATCGGTCTCTCGGTCGATAATACCATTCATTTCATGTACAACTTTAAGAAATATTATGAAAAAAGTGGAGACATTGCCGAAGGCGTCAGAAATGCGCTGAATACCGCTGGCCGTGCCTTGCTCACAACAACGGTGGTGCTTTCGATCGGTTTTTTTATTTTTATGTTCGCCTCCATGAAGAATTTGTTTGAGTTCGGCCTGTTTACGGGCATTGCCATCATTCTGGCCCTGGCGAGTAATTTCTTTATGGCCCCCGCATTATTGACACTTATTCTGAGAAAAACACCAAAAAATTGAATATTATAGATGGAGGACGATATGCATCCAGATAGAACATTTATTTACCCTCTGCTTTTCATTCTATGCCTGGTGGCGTCAGCAGCTACCGCAGATGCCGCCCCAGCCGATCCCCGATGGATAATGGAGCAGGTCGATGCCCGGGACGACGGCGACAATATGGCCCTCGATTCGTTGATGATACTCATTGATAAAAATGACAAGGAGCGACGGCGAGAAATGAAAATCTTCAGCAAGGACAAAGGCAAAGACACGCTCCGGCTGCAATTTTTCGTAGCCCCGGCAGATGTTAAAGATACCGGCTTTCTAACCCACGATTTTTACAGCGGCGACAAAGATGACGATCAGTGGATGTATCTGCCGGATCTTCGCAAGACGAAGCGCATTGCCACATCGGATAAATCTTCTTCATTCATGGGATCGGATTTTTCCTATGCGGATATGACCAGGATGGTCCTGGACGAATGGAATTACAAACTGCTGAAAGAAGACGCGGTTGATGGCAAAAAAGTATGGCTCGTAGAGGCAGTACCTATATCCAGGACAGTAGAAGACCGCTATGGATTCAAGAGGTCCATACTCTTTGTTCGACAGGATATTTTCTTCGTAATCAGGGCGATCCACGTACTTCAGGATGGTAACAAAGTCAAGTACATGGAGGTAAAAAATCTTGAAGAAATCGATGGCATATGGGTAGCAACGGAACGATGGATGAAAACCACCAAGAACAAGAGGACGCTGCACAACACAAAACTGATATGGGATAATGTGAAATTCAACCAGGATCTTGAAGAGGCCTTTTTCTCCGTCCGTCAACTTGAGAAGGGTCTGCAATAAGCAATTCTCATGCACAGCTGCAGAGTATTTATCATGCTTCTCTCAGTCCTGATCAGCCTGAGTCCTCAACTGCGAGCTGAAGAGTTGGACTCATTGCTTTCCGGTTTTGAGACGGATGCGCCTTCCTCTGAGAGTGAAGAACTCGACGGGCTCCTCGGTGGCTTCACTGAAGGTAATAGCAAAGATCAGCCGCAAGAATCACTAGATCAAGAACGAGCACTTCCCGAGTGGCTTGCCCTTCAGGGCAGCCTAAGCCTGCAGTCAACCCTAAATTTCGCCCACAATGCACCAAAGCCAGGTAAGCCGGACTATCGGGGATTATCGATGTTCAAAGGACATGGTGAGTTGATCGCCGATATATCTTTTTCCGACTGGAAAACACGGGTCGGAGCAACAGCCTTTTACGATGCTGCCTACCGCTTAAATGGACAAAGAGATTTTTATACAAATAAGTATCTCGGTGAATACGAAAAAGAGATCGAACTCAACGAAGCCTATCTTCAGGGTGCGCTTACTGATGATCTTGATCTCAAGGTCGGCAGGCAGATTGTTGTTTGGGGAAAATCAGACAATATCAGGATAACTGATGTCATCAATCCGCTGGACCGCAGGTGGCCCGGCATGATTGATATTCGTTATCTCCGCTTACCGGTCACTATGACCAAGCTGGATTATTTCTGGGATAACTGGAATGTCAGCACCCTCCTCATCCATGAACCTCGGTTTGATAAATTCCCATTATTCAATGGCGAATTCTTTCCGTTTCCTCAGCCTGCGCCACCACTGTCCGCACCAGACTGGAGTTGGAATAACCAGCAGTTTGGACTTGCTTTGAACGGTATCTTTAGCGGTTGGGATCTCTCTTTTTATGCAGCGTCTGTTTTCCCCGAGAATTTTTTCTTACGTAGAAAGCCATCAGGTAATCCAGTTCGTACCTACGAGCGTGCAACAATGCTTGGAACAGCTGGTAACCTCGCTGTCGGCAACTGGCTTATTAAAGCAGAGGCAGCCTACTGGGATGGTCTGAATTATTCGACAATAGCAGACGAAAAATCGCGCTTTGATGTGCTTGCCGGTGCTGAATATATGGGGTTTTCGGACACTACCATTTCTTTTGAAATAGCCAACAGGCGCATATTGGACTACGATCCACGCCTCGAAGCCCTACCCGATGCTCAAAAAGAAGATTGGAGCCAATATGCCCTCAGGTTTGTTCGTAATTTCATGAACGACACGCTGCACGCAACTATTCTCATTTCATCCTTCGGGTTTCTCGGTGCAGATGGCGGGTTTGAGCGTCTGCAGCTCGACTACGACATTACTGACGCGATCACCCTGACCGGGGGAGTAGTGCTTTATGAATCGGGCGATTTCCCGGGGTTCAGGGAAATCGGCGATAATGATCGCATTCTCTTTGAACTTGAATACCGTTTCTGAGATTCACTGCTGACTCAGAAGATTACTAAATTAATCAGTCGCCTAACATCTTGGATTACGATGTTTAGCCTGGACTTCTCAACGACCGAGGCTGCCGTGTAGGCGAGGACCGCGACAGTAAGCTATAATCGCTTATGCTTACTGTCTCCGTGGCGCTGCATATGCGGTTAGATCGGTTGACCTTTGCTGAACATTGTGTAAATTACATATTTGCAAGGAATTTTACCCAAATAACAAGACATCAACCATTTCCTCAAAATTAACACAATGTTCATGAGAATTCGGGGTTGGATGCTTGAAGCGAGCAATGTCGGCTCAATGCAGGAGGAGATCAGGAGAGTCTGGCGTACAAACGCAATATACCGGCAATGATAGGATTTTCTTGTGCCCCCAATACGCCAAATCGGGAATTTTTATAGCAGATCGTGAGACCAAATTTGATCAGCAGTGACTTTATTGCCGCAAGCCTTGCTGATGGAACATTGGCAGCGCCAATAGCTAAACGCAGCACCCTGATTGCCTCAGACAAGGTAGCGAACGTGAGGATGAGATTACTGCCATTGGCAGTGCAGTGAAATACGACGTCATCTACTTCTACATTGAGATCAGCGACGACATCAAGCGGCTGGTGTTCATACGTACCAGATCTACGACCCTGATCTCCTTGGCCATCTCCGTAAGTACTGTTCATCTGGTTTTTGATGTGTGGTTCCACAAGACCAAGCCAGCATGAAGCTGACCTGGTCCGGGAAGAAGTTATTTACTCAGATCTTTGGTTGTTATTCTCAGAGTGCCGTTGAATTTCCAGTTTGCCTTGGGTGCATTGGCTGCAGTGGAAGCCGGTATATCAATTTCCAAGTTGTCAAATGCGTAGCTAATCTCTGCATTCCTTCCGGTTAATCTGTCATAGAGTCCGACAAACATATCAGGCCAGTTAGTAGTATCTTTTGATTGTTCAGCCATTTTCTCCCTCATTTGTATAGTTGACTGTTAATGTTTCAATAGTAGCTCAAGGTCTGGCTACAAATACACCTAACATGGTATGCAGTAATTTGAAAAATACAATAGTCTGAGAACTCTAAGAAAAAAATTTTATCGGAAAAGCCTGTAGCTGTTTTAAACACTTACGGGTTTTCCCCTCGCACCAGACGAGCATTAATCTTCTGAACAATTGCCGGAAACTGGGCCATCGAATCGATTACATAGTGGGCGCCAGCCGTCAGCAGACTCTTATGCGCCTTATACAGGCACTTCTTATACGCTTCTGGGTCAAGACCTTTCACCTCGTCCTCAGCAAGTCCGACCTGGTTTCCGGTAGCAGCAACCCCAACGGACCAGACCCCAGCATTCAGGGAAGTGGCCATGTCGACGGGCGTATCGCCGACATTTACGACTGCTCCAGGGGGATAAACACCAAGGGCTTCCATTGATCTATAAATCATCCAGGGGTATGGTCTTCCGGCGGGAACATCAGAAGAACAGATGGTAAAATCAGGCCTGTATCCCTCTTTTGCAGCTGCTTTGACGACGATGTCCGCCGCTTGGGTAAAATACCCGGTACTTGCGGCTATTTTCACACCGTTCTTTCTTAACGCTGCAACAGCGTCATAAACTCCTGGCAAAAGTTTGCTGTGCTCCTCAATGTTGCCAAGCAGAAGCGAGGCAAAGTTATCGTACATGGAATCAATATCATTTTCTGTCACATCTCTGCCATGTATACCCCGCCATGCCTGCGCCACTTCTTTATAGGAGGCGACGGTCTTGATGTGATCGCGCTTTTCCATTCCCATCGGAATCCTGGCTGTTGCCCTACTCACAACAACTCCTTTGGCCCTGAATCCGGCGATAAATGCACCAACCGGGGCCTGGCAGCCATAATCCACCACAGTTCCAGCCCAGTCGAAAACGACCAGCTTGATGCCATCCCGATATGTTGTATTAGTGTGGTTTTCCATTACCCTTCCTCTTTCTTATTCCTGAATCCGTGACGGCTTTGTGTCGAATTACAAGTAACTATTTGTTGTTGTCATAAAAAATATCTTATTCATTGGCTGGCCGACTTCACCCCTCCGCCCTTCGGGGCGCCCGATAACACGACATCTGCTGTGTTGACAACTCGTTGATATACCCAAGTATTACCAACATTGTTGCCGCCTTGCATCTGCAGTGTTCTTGGACGCTCACGGATTCAGGTTATACTATGAAAAACGTCGAATTGCTGGTTAAGCCACCATCTGCAGAACTTCTGCAGTCGTTCGGACCATGCAGAATTCTTTTTGCAAACTCACCAGATTAATCGTGTGGATGTCATCCGCGTCATAGTAAGCCCCATCGAACCCCTGACGATCAAAAGTTGCCGTGGCATTTGAAACCAAGGTTACATTGAACCCGAGATTTGCCGCCATCCGCACTGATGTCGATACGCAATGATCGGTGGTTAGACCGACCATTACCAGAGAGGAAATATCATTGTCTCGAAGATATTTCTCGAGTCCGGTTCCGATGAATGCGCTATTAACCGATTTTGTGAATTGCTTCTCTCCTGGCAACGGCCGTGCTTCTTCTTTAAACTCATTGCCTGGAAGTTCTGGACGAAGCGGTGAACCTGGTTCTTTCGAGCAATGCTTGATGTGTACAATCGGCAGGTACTCTCTGCGCCACGAAGAGAGCAGCAAAGCAATATTCGCTTCGGCTCCTGGATTGTTTCTTTTCCCCCAGCGCGGTTCATCCAAACCCTTCTGAACATCAATGACAACGAGCGCCATCTTATCCATAACAACCTCTCATTGTATAAAAAGAATCCTGCTGCTACGCTGAATATAGGTGATCTTGATTTATTAAATCAATTACAAATTTCTCAAATCAGTACCTCTGTTTGGTTTTTAAAGAACTTGGGTGCCTCTTCAATGCAGATCTGGTATTTATTGTTTATTGCCAGTCCGGAAACTGATGTTTTCGAACTGAACAGCCGTGGCCTTAAGCTATCGGCTATTTGTTGAGTCACTTGCAAAACACCCTTTTCGTTCAACCTCTGCGTCATGCTTAAATTTTTATCCTCGGAATAGCAACTATATGCCTGCGGTAAAAATTTTTCGCATGCCTTGACTTTGAACGAAAATCATCATGTTGCAAAAGGCTCTGTTAAAAACAGTATAGTTTAAAGAATTAAGCTAATAGTTAATCGCTAAAGGCTACTAGCTCCATCGGTGACGCTATGAACAAAATTACCATTCAATACTCTTCAACCAGCTTTGGTGAATTGATACTCGGCTCTTTTGGCAATAAACTGTGTCTATGTGACTGGCGCTATAGAAAAATGAGGTCAGCCATCGATGATAGACTGCAAAAGCAATTACAGGCTGGCTTTATCGAAGGTGACAGCAGCGTTCTTACTGAAACCAGGCAGCAACTGGCACAATATTTCAACGGACAGCGAAAGCAATTCACTATTCCGCTGCTTATGGTTGGCACCGACTTTCAGAAAAGCGTCTGGAATGAACTGCTCAATGTCGGTTATGGCAGAACATCCAGCTACCTGGAGCTGGCAAAAAGAATTGGTAAAAGCAAGGCAGTGAGAGCTGTAGCCAGCGCAAACGGTGCAAATGCCATTTCCATCATCGTGCCGTGTCATCGTATCATTGGCAGTACGGGCGATCTCGTTGGCTATGCCGGAGGGCTTCGGATAAAGAAAAAACTGCTCGAATTGGAAAACGCCTTATTGCCTGCAGCTGTCTGAAAAAACTCTTGGCGTAGCATCCTCCGAGCGAGACTCAATATAGTTCATGAGCCTAAACTGCTTATTTCTTGTCACTATCAATCTGCTGAGGCCCCTGATCACTCGGCTGAGATCCTTCGCTGGGAAGGTCTAACCTGGGGTATATGGCCGAGTACGATATATCGGCATGACGACTTGTATATCGTGCCGGAACATCCTGTGTCCAATCACTCGGAATAATTGTTGGCAAGACGAGAAGCAATGTCAGAGCGATTCTTTTAATCCAGATGATACGACCATGTTTCACGGTTGAATTTTCAAATGATTGGCGGAAGTGGTTTCTGATAGGTTTGTTCTTCTTGAATCGATGAAAGTAAAACAACAGGAACAGGCCGACGAAGGTCATCAGCACATTAAATTCCTGACCCGGCGGAAAGCCCATAAAATCTGTTCTATATTCACGAAAGAAGTCAACAAATATTCTCAGAAATCCATACCAGAAGATAAAGTGAGCCGTCAGCACACCACGCGGCGGCTTCATTCTTCGTATGAACAGCAAGAGAGGAATCAACAACAGGTTCTTTATGCCATCATAAAGGACCACTGGATGGCGGTATCCTTCTATATCCGGGAATTGAACACCCCACCAGGCATCAGTTACACTGCCAACTATTTGGCCATCAATAAAATTACCAATCCTGCCAACACCCATGATATAGGCAGCGGCAATTGCAAGTACATCGGCAATCTGAAAAAAGCTCCATTTATACATCAGGCAGAATACGATTATTCCCATAATCGCTCCGAGAAGAATCCCATGGGTCGACATCCCACCGATCCATACTGCCGGAATATGCCAGAGATGTGATCCATAATAGGCCCATTCATAAAAGAAAACCTCAATAATTCGGCCTCCCAAGAGTACTCCCAAAGAGATGAATATGGTCAAGCTGTAGACCTCATTCATATTCATCAAGATAGATTTATGATTTCTACGGAGCCAGGAAAAGAGTCCAAGAAATCCGAGGGTATAGCTTAAGCCATACCACCAGATGTAAAACCCGCCTAGTTTCCCAATGATGGGATCGATAGTATGAACAAATGGGCCAATCATCAGACCTACCTCCGATTTTCCTGGAATTACTTACTCTTGACACCGCAACTACGACTCAATGCTGATCTCAAGAAATGAGAGATGATCGGGACTCTGGTGCCTTTCCTATCACCTTGATTAATCAATCTAAGTTCTGCCAGTCCGGGATAAAATCTTGCTCAGCTTCCGGCAGAACATGTATCTGGTAAAATCCTGCTCCGACATCATACGATTCAGCAATTGTCGATGATTGCTTCCCTTTTACCGATCTAAGTGATGCATCATCCCTAACAGAATTACCAAAAACAGCCAGCACCAAAAAAATGGATAACAGGGTCATTATTGAGGTTACGACTGAGCCTCTTCTCTCTACATTCTTCATGATATCCTCCTTGGCTGAGTTGCAGATTGTTGCTGTGTATTCTCTGAAATACATGATTCGTGCCGATATCACTTATGCACATAACAATTCAAAATAATTGCATTTATATTTACATAACCAAGCAACAGCTACAGACCGCCATGAGCTGTATACAAATTTTGAACAACTGCTATACAAATTATGTATATAGCTTTGGGCGCTTTAAAGGAATGAATTGAAAGAAATGGATAGAACCCGAGCGTAAGAACTGGATAACACGGAATTTCGGGCTCTTCAGTAATAAATAGGGGACAGACCACGGTTTTTGAAAAACCGTGGTCTGTCCCCTATTTATTTATTAAGA
This sequence comes from Desulfobacterales bacterium, assembly GCA_013042695.1. GTDB lineage: Bacteria > Desulfobacterota > Desulfobulbia > Desulfobulbales > Desulfocapsaceae > JABDPQ01. The sequence continues at coordinate 10,778 of JABDPQ010000274.1, forward strand.
TTTTATCCGACGATAGACAAAGAGCAGAATCAATGCTCCCATTATAGCGGTTGCCATGCTGCCAAGGCTGAATTCGTCTACTGAACCAAAGCCGACAAACGAGCCCACAAAGCCTCCAACAAAAGCACCTGCAATACCCAAGAGTGTTGTGAAAATAAAACCGCCGCCATCTTTTCCCGGCATGATCACTTTAGCCAGCATGCCAACGATAAGTCCAAAAATAATCCACGTGAAAACTCCCATATTATTTCTCCATATCAGATTGATAAACAAAATGTAAGACCGTTCACCTTCTTATTGTAAGCATGAATAAAAAATTCACGATAGTCCAGGCAGGCAAAGCATGATTAGTCAGCACCTCTCTGACAAGTAAATAGGGGACAGACCACGGTTTTTGTTTCAAAAACCGTGGTCTGTCCCCTATTTACCGCAGAAAGCGGGCCTGATCTGAAAAATCAGGCCCGCTCGTCTAAAACTTATCCAATTCGGTGATTCTTAAGGAAGCATTACTGTATCAATCACATGAATGATTCCATTGCTGGTCATAATGTCGGTTTGAATAACTTGAGCGTCATTGACCTTTACTGCCTTGCCGTCTACCATTATTGACAGTTGCATGTCATTGGCGGTTTTTGCCGATGACAACTTGACGACATCAGAAGCCATCACTTTACCGGGCACGACATGGTATAATAAAATAGCCTGAAGTTTTTCTTTATTTTCAGGTTTTAATAAGCCCTCAACCGTTCCTGCAGGTAATTTAGCGAATGCTTCATCGGTTGGTGCAAAAACAGTAAATGGTCCCGCACTTTTAAGCGTATCTACCAGATCTGCGGCGGTCACAGCAGCAACTAGTGTGCTGAAGGAACCGGCACTAACTGCGGTGTCCACTATGTCCTTTTTTTTGTATGACCCACTGAATGCTGGTACTGAGATCATCAATGCTACGGTTAACGCTACAATCGTTGTAAAAATTTTCATCTGAATATCCTCTCGTGTGAGTTTTTTTTGGCTGGTTATATGACTAAGATTAAAATTTGTGTGATTGCTATAATGTTATGTTTTATTGGACCAAACAACTGTCAACGAGCAATCTTCGTTCTAGCCAACCTCTTGATTGAATTTTAGTCATGTTGTTTGACTACCAATATAGTAACGCTTTGTGTATCCAAATCAATGGTAGTAAAAATGTTGTCTAATGGTAGTTAATACTACCGTAATTATGTTTTGATATGAGAGAAGAGAGAAGACAGAGATAATTGTTGAGCAGCGCGCATGCCATCCTTCTCCCAAAACCTGACAGGGAGACATCTCCCATTACTCACTCAACAACATCATGAAGTTCTTCTAATTGCTAAGGAATGGATACTAATTTTTACTCTTGTGACAATGATTAACGCTCTTCCCTATTGAATCCCGTCAACCTTGACAATTACCAGCGTGATATCATCTTCGGATCTTTTTCCGATGGTAAAACTGTTGAGCTCTGTGTAAACCGCATTTAAAATGTCATCAGCCGAATGCTCTGCATGTTTGCGGATAATATTGCAGAAGCGTTTTTTACCAAACATTTCACCAGCCCTGTTGCACGCCTCCCAAATACCGTCTGTTCCTACGGCGATGATTTGGCCATCTCTCAGACCGTCTTTCCGATTCTCCAGGTATTCAAACTCGTTAATGACGCCAAGTGCTATACCGCTGCCTTTTAGTTCTTCAAAGTCATCTTTTTCAGGGTCATAGACAAGCGCCGGATCATGACCGGCCCGAACCCAGCCGAGATGTTTCTGCTCGGGATCAATACTCAGGTAAAACAAGGTCATAAATTTGCCCGTATCAAGAACATCCTGAGCTAGGTGATTATTCATTGCAGTAATCACTTCGGATAATGTCCCGGGTTGCGAAGCACGCATACGCAGAAAGGCTCGAGCGGTCGTCATGAGCAGTGCGGAGTCGACCCCATGTCCTGAAATATCTCCGACAATGATACTAAAAGCACCCTGTTTCGAAGAATGCCGCCAGAGAAAATCATAATAATCACCGCCAATCTCGTCGCACGAGACATTGCGTCCAGCAATATCAAGGCCTTTGACGTCAGGTTTATTCTCCGGTAGCAGACTTTTTTGTACCTCACTGGCCAAGACCAAAGCTTTTTTATGTTCGGTCATGTCAGTGACAAAAGCCATATTGCCGATAACCGCTCCGTGATCATCTCGCAGAGTACTGCCATGGATCAATACCGGTACAGTGCGGCCATCTTTGGCCATCAAGCTGCCTTCAAACTCGCGAACTTCTTGCGCCAGTATTGCCTCTCTATTGGCCTGCATGTATTCTCTTGATTCATCTGAGGCGAGATCAAAAGGTGTTTTCCCAAGCAGTTCTTCTCGTGCATAGCCAAGCATACGACAATAGGCATTGTTGACATCTACAATCGTCAAATCTTCATTCATCAATAAAAAACCTTCAGAGGCAGTCTCAACAATACGGCGAAATTTCTCTTCACTTTTCTGCAGCTTTTCCTCAGCAGTTTTGCGTTCTGTTATGTCGATCAAAATACCCTGATTATGGGTTTTATTCCCTGCCTCATCGCGAACGACAGATGTCTGATCCTCGATCCAACGCACTTGGCCGTCACCAGTAACAACCCGGTAATACATAGAATATTCTTCAAGATCTGCCTCTGCCAAGTCCATAACCTCATTGTGGACGCGCTCCTGATCAGCCTCGTAAACTATATCGCGAAAGGCTTTTTTCCCCGTTAAGAAGTCCTCCGGCTCGTAACCAAAGTGCCGAAAATTTTCTGAAATATAAACAAGGCGAGGATCATCACCAGCTTTACGCCGAAACAAAACCGCCGGACTGCGATCGACAATCAATTGCGCCATTCTCAACGCGTCAACCGTTTCCTTGTGATCAATCCGCTCCCGGGCAACATCCTGGTCCCGCTCAGCAAGCTGAACTCTGAGCTGATTCAATTCCGAAATCAGTTCAGTTGTTGTTTTATCTGCATCTGCTTTCATATTGTTTCTCCGCTCTATTCGGATTACATGCAACTGCATGATCTATTTTCACTAACAATTTAGTGATCATTGCACTGTCACGCCACTAACCTAATCCAATCACAACGGTCAACTAATAATGCTTTATTATTCTATAAAGTTATAATATTCCTGGAGGATACATTTGTGCATGTACGTTCTTGATGGAGTCAGTAACTAACTACAGGAGAAGGTAGGTCTTGCTATAATTATCTGTTTTCTACTCAGTGCTCACTCCCCACCTATGGTTAAGATGTCTGCCATAATAGTGATGATAGTCACGAGGGCCTAAAATCCCAAGCGAACCACCTCTGCCCCAGATTGCACTTTTCTCAACCTCGGGATATCTCTGCCAGTAGGCTTCCGCCAGTTGCTTTTCATGGGCGAGGTCGTCTGGGATAATAATTGGCGCGAATATACGCCCCTCACGTTTTCCGTGCTGCTTATAATGCTCTCGCGCTCCATATATACCCATTGGCCCCTGTTTGCCATAATAAGAATGATCAATAACATCTGTGTAGCGCTGCCAATATGCTTCTGCAAGGATCTTTTCTGCCAGATAGTCCGGTGCCTGTTCTTTACTGTATTTTTCAGCAAGCAAGCGTTGCTGATGAATCTCTGGCCTGAACAGCGGCGATTGCAAAAACCCTATTAGCCAAATGACACAAGAGATAGTCAGAACGGTGACGGTAACCCAGAAATTATAGTGATAAGATGTATGGTTAATTTTCATTACCTATGGCTTTACTCCACAGCAGACTCGACAATAAAAGAACAGCTAACGAACTAAAAGAAAAGCAACGCATTAACATTGTTTATAATCGGGTACAGGATAAGGGCAAAAGAAACGACACTGAGCGCTGCCATACCATGTTTCCAGGACGTGATAAATTGGTCCTTATATAGGCTGAAATAGACGATAGTTCCAATAAGCGGCATAGCTGGCCAATAGGGAATAGTACTGCCGCGGAACAATACCAGGGGTAAAATAAAGACAACGACACTTGCAATGAGCCAGACTAAATACACAGAACTACAATTCTTTGAGGGTAAAGTCTGCTTATCAAACAACGGTTTTCCCCAGGAAAAAATTTTTAATTCATGCCAGATAATCGCACCGCCAAAACTTGCAAAAGTATTAACGGTGATATCCCGAAGTCCATAGGTACGCGACGGGTGCCATCCTTGAAGAAGTTCTTCGTGAACACCAAGCACTGAGGCAAAGCCAGCAGAGAAAAAAAGAAGCGCCGCTCCCTGCAGCTTAAAAGACATGGCAAATCGCACCACAAGCGAGAGCAGGACATATTCAGCTACATGAATTCGTTTGACGGGAAATTGCGGGTCGGGGATTACCAGGGCTATGGCGCAAAATACTAATCCTGCGATAAGTACACTTTTTTTCACCGTTGATCGGGCCTTCTGCTGACGGCCGGAAAAAATGATACCTACCACAATGATACTCCCAAGGCTCAGTACTATTGGTAGGATAACGAACACTTCCCGCCCCCATCTGTCGCTGAGTAGTTTCCACAAAGGAAACATATTGACATAGACGAGAACCAGAACAGCACTCAATGCATAGCCCAAAGCAAGACAGGTGTTAGGTCTGAACCATCGGTTGAACATGGTTAATTGTTATAAAAATTATCTGTAATATTATGTCCCTCTTTCTACAGATCACTGATTGAGGACACCGATTAAGTCTTTATTGCCACTCAGCTTTACGGTTTTTGGGAGAAGGCGTAGAAAAGCTTCTGCATGTCGTGAAAGTGTACGTTTCCGTGAGTGCAGCAGGTAATAGGAAGCTTTGAGGTCAAGACCTTCCAACCGAACCTCCCTGAGCCACCCTGCTTCTCGTTCACGCCTAATAGCAATTTTGGGTATAATTGTTACCCCGTATCCCCCTTCAACAAGTCGTTTTGCCGTCTCAACATTCTGCACTTCAATGAGATTTTTAAAAATCAGTGTTGATTGGGTTCCCCCAAGCATCTCTTCCATTTTTCTGCGAGTCAGCGTCCCATGTTCCCGCCAGATAAAGGGGAAAGCTTTGAGGTCATCAACGGAAATCTGGGTTCTTAAGGCGAGCGGATGTTCGCTGCCGACAACAAAAACATACGGTTCCTGATGAATCAGTAAAAATTGGATATCCGGTTCCGATTTAACGACGCCCCCAAAGCCAAAATCGGTGCTGCCGTCAAGCAGCTTGGTGATCACGGTGTGGGAGTTACCGGTATGCAGTTCAAGCTCAATCCCAGGATATTTGTTGTTGAAGACCCCCATTGTTTTGGGAAGAAAATAAGTGCTGAAAACAGCTGTGGAGGCAATATCAATTTTACCAATAGTAAGATCTGACATTTCCTCAAAAATCTTCTCAATATCGCGCAGTTCATTCAGAATACTGGTGACTTTGGTAAAAAGAATATCTCCCTGATGAGTTAATTGAATAGTTTTTCCCTGGCGATCAAATAATCTTACACCATACATGTGCTCCAAGGCCTTGATCTGCTGGCTGACTGCAGGCTGAGTAAGAATAAGTTCCCTGGCTGCCCGAGTAAAGCTCCCCGTTAATGCAACCTTTTGAAATGTCCTTAATTGGCTTATATTCATAACTAATACTTATAACAGCTAGAATTATATATAATTTGCTTTCCAGTAAAAAATGGCAAATATTTAATAGTTAATTATATCTTATATAAAACAGTATCTCTATCTTATCAGTAATAATTAGTGCAAAGATAGTTAAGAGCGAATTGGTAA
>JABDPQ010000146.1 GCA_013042695.1 Desulfobacterales bacterium
ATATCATATGGTAAAGACATTTTGATACTGTTTCACACAAGTGCAAGCCAGTTTCTAACTGGATCTCATGGGTGCCACTTATAGTACCCACAAACTAGATATCTTTATACAATCATTTTAGATACAGTCGAAAACTCAATCACTTCTATGATTTAATAGGATATTCCAACTTCTTGCCTAAGGTAGGTATCTTCTGTCAACTGATTGAGCATGAAATCAGCCACGTCTGCACGGGAAATTTTCCCTTGTATTTCTCTTTCTCCTATCTGAATCCCATGTTTATATTTGCCTATACAAGGACCATCCTTGAGACGAGGTGGTCTGACAATTGTCCAATCCAATGAACTCAGCCTAATAGCTGATTCTTGCTTTTCATGATCCGCAAAAGCGTGACGTAAAAATATGGGAACAATTATATACTTGGTAATGAATCCAAGGTTTGAGCGGCTATCGCCAACACCCATAGAAGACAAACTGACAAAGCGCCTTACTTCTTTTTTTTCCATACATTCAAGTATGTTCCTTGTCCCCTCCTCCCTAAGAGTAGAACGTTTTGCCCCCGAACCTATAGCTGAAATTACTGCATCTTGTTCAGAAACTGCATTTTCAACTGCTTGTGGATCTAACACGTCTCCAACAATGATCCCCATACTACTCGTTTTTATGTCAGCAATTTTATCTGGATTACGAACAAATGCTATAACTTGATGTTCCCTTCCCAAGGCCTGTTTCAGTAACTCTCGCCCTGTCCCTCCCGATGATCCGAATATTACAACTTTCATATTTGCGACTCCCCTTTTGTTACCGAACGATTAATTGAGGGCGGGGAGGCACGAGCCGTACCTCTCCAATATTTTGTTATGCTTTCTTATCTTTCTGGCCAATGATGTACAAGGCCTTTGTTTCGTTACCAATTACCTTCGATTTCTTGATGGTAAATCCTGCATCTTTCATCATTGCTGCAAGGTCTTCAGGTGAGAAGGAATGCGTGTGGGAAGGGGGCTTACCCCAGGACGTTACGAACCGCAGTCCCATCTTGATCTTATCCCAGAGTTTCATACCATGGTCTGTAAAGGTCACAATCACTAAGGTGCCATTTTTTCTGAGAATTCTGTAACACTCTTTAAGCAATGTGCTGGGACTTTCGATGACGTGAATCAGATTGGCCATAAAAACGCTATCAAGCGTTTCGGATGTGAAAGACGTTGCCATGCAGTCTTCTTTTTGGATTGTCACCTTGGGATGATCACCAACACGTGTTCTTGCCACCGTGAGGAGGCTATCCGAAAGATCGGTGGCAAACATGCTCTTTGTCTTCGACACGATCGTTTCAGTATAAATACCAGTCCCGCAGCCAAACTCTACAAGTTCCCCCAGTTCAGGCAGGCGATCGAGCTCTTGGGTTATCTCGACAAGGAGTTCTTTCCCAACAACATACTCCATTTTTTTGTCGTAGGTATCAGGAAATCTGCTCCAATATTCCTCTGTTTTATTGTCACGCACCTTTTGCCTCCAATAATTTAGGGATGCATAACGATAAAGGTCACTTGTGCCACCACGAAATTGCCCTTCAGGCCGCCAACGTTCTCGGCGTCAAGTGAACCGCCTGGGTCGGCGATTACTATGAATTTTCATATTTTGATTAGGCCTAATTGTAATTGTTTTAAAGCCCTAATGCTACCCCTACAATATAGTTGAAGATTGTTTGTTGTGAACCTTCTCAGCAGCGGTATGGAAACTGGTGAACCCAAAATAGTGTGGGTAGTTTGGAGGTACAGGAAGAATGTGAGGTTTAGAAATTAATGAAGGATAAAGATATTTGATTTGGCAATGTTCACATTAAGTTAAGAGGCAAGTATCAGCGAGTCCAAACGACCGCAGGGAGTGTTCTTAACCCACTGATTATACATTATCTTATAGGTCTTTTGTTTTCTTCTGCGTTTTTTACTTCCTCATCAGTATAAATAATTTCACCTCGTTGGCCACTTCCTCCCCCTTTAGTAATTGGCATTACATAAGGTTTAGTGTTTTGTTGACTGTCGTCAGAACCATGAAATATCCCCCAAGACACTCGTCCGCATAATAGTCCAAAACCAAAACCGAAAGCTGTGAGAACCAAGACTGTTGGCAAATCAAATGTACTAAAAAACATGCTCATTACAGCAGCTGAAATTAAGCCTGCAAGGCCACCATATATTGGCCTTTTTATTCCTGCGAAGCATGAAATGATAGCAAATATTATGACTTTGTAGATCATAGTTTATCAGTGTATTTCGTATAATAACCAATTGTATAGAAATTATATGATACGCTGTTGGTAAGATTATACAAAAAGAATGAACACTCGGCAACATGCACGATATCATAGCAGTGTCGTGCAGTCATAGCTTCATGATTGGCACTGGCATGACTAATTTGTTTTCAGTCATACTGGATGAATATAATTACTATACATATTCGATCCCAGATGTTTCCTATGAATCTGTAATATCCGGAATCGTCTGTGATTTTCTGGTCAGAGATATGGAGCTGACTGGGTATTTTCTTATTTATACCCAGAATGATAAGATGAGGCTTTCAGACCAGATGTTTATGAAAGATCGTGAACTCGTTTTACCCTGAAGAAGTAGTCATCAGATAGGCCGAAATAATTAGCAAGCCTCAACCCTGTGTCAGGATCAATCTCGAGGCTACCTTCGATAATTTGGTTCAGTAACACTTCATCGATACTTGTGGCTCTTGACAATGCCTGAGTAGTCAGCCTGAAAGGTTCAAGAAATCGGTCCTTTAGGAGGGTGCCGGAATGTTCTTTGTATTTATCGATCGATTGTGCCATTGATCCCCACCGTTTTTCGTCGATATGGGACAGGTATACCAATACTATATGAAGTAACTCTTCTCTGTCAATTCAACGGCAAGACTTCTCTTTCTATCGTTAAATTGGTCGAGGTCTGGGTTGGCTAAAAAGACTGATTTGAAATATTGCCGGATACATGGTTTGGAAGACCCAGCCTTTGGTAACCTTAACCATAACTTCAAGCAGCAAACATCAAGGTTTTACTGTCAATCTTCGGGTAGGTTCCTATGTCGCTACTTGAAGCCCGTGACGCTGGAATTTTACACCCAGGTGCTATACGGGTACATCGACCACGCCGTTCTGGCCGTAAGATAATGATTCTCATCAACTATCAAGTGAAACACCGCCTCAAGTTTATTGGCACTCTTCTCTTTGAGCTTCAGTTTAAAAACTTCTAAAGACGATTCTACGTATTTTCTTACCTGTTTTATATCTGTTGAGCATCAAACAGAGCAACAATCGAAAACGCCTCTCAGGGCATTTATGTAGCCAATAAACGACCAGTTATATTGTTGACATGCAGGTTTAAAGTGCTTCGACAAACATATTAATAAAAATAATTAAAGAAACTCAGTCTTTTACATTAGTAATACGCAGTCGGCACACGATTTGCTAGCTGGGTGGTTAAGCATGAGAAGAGACAACAATGTTACAAAGTTGGTAATTTTCTGGAAGAGTAGAAAAAATACTGTACTGGTGTGGCGGTAACATACCGTAAATAATTTTTTTTATGTCGCCGTAAAGATTACCTACCTGGTTTTATGAGTGTGATAATGACAAAAAAACGATCATCAGAGTGGTTCCATGAGCAATTTTTCGACACCTTCCGATTTGCCTACTCACCTTTTTGCGACAACCTCAAAAATAATGCAAGGGATCAACATGTTTTCCAATCGAGCTTTTCAGCTAAAACGAAACTCATTTCAAGTGAATGAGCATCCATGTGTGACCACTATTAAAGAGGTAATTTTCTGCAATCAAGAAATTTCATTGGAAGGAGACTAAATACCAAGACACAGACAACAATTCTTGAAATTGGAGGCACTAATGAACACAACTGACTCTCATTCTATATTGGGTCTACTGCATATATGGGAAATATCATGCGAAGCTGAAAGACAAGAAATCATTACTGCATTTAAAGAGGAACATGGCAATGATTTCAATAAGTTGGATTTTGCTAGTTTTCTCAGTAGAAAGTATCGTCAACGGTATATCATCCAAACCAAAGCGACAGAAGCAAACGGTCGGTAAATGCATTAAGCAATTCTCGTTGTCTGAGGCCAGTTTCATAATTGTATTCGTTTAACTACCTTTTCTAGGTGGTTTCTTGACCCAAGGCAAGCTCGTGACACACAAGCTATCTATATCGTTGGCTATACAAACACAGACAAGAGAGATTATGAAGTCAGATAAACTACAAGCTGTAAAATCCAGATGGGAGAGGACTGTTCTTTCCCAGCAGAAGGTTTTGGCCATGCAATTCATTGAACTTTATGGAGCTATTCATAACGAAGGCGATTGGTATTATTTCTTAGCCGAAGAGTTTAATATCTATGAGAAAATATAATCCACTCCTGCAACAGCCAAACTTCTTCAGGTAAGCAGGACAGCGATAGCACATTAGCTGAAGACTCGGAAAATAGTGAAAAGTACATAAAAGACCATAGCGGCCCATATCATAGATACCCAACACAATCTATAAAAACGCATAACGACCTCATAAAAATCTCAATAGAGAACAAAAGCTGAGGAACGTACTCCTTTGGAAACCTTATGTCAAATTATTTTAAAATTACTACTCAAAACCCAATAATACTAAGCTCTTTAACTTAACTGACACCGAAATCATCAAGTACTTTTCTGTCAGTGTTTTCTCAGCAGATTGAAATCATCAAATACGCTGTAGAGAGCCGGAATTACCAGCAGCACCAGCATAGTTGTCATTTGCAAACCAAAGACAATAGAACAAATAAGCAGAATTAGGATCTGGGCCTGCATTTTCACCAGCTCTGCAAACAGTGATGGTTGCAGCTCTTGATTCCATGCAGGGTGTGGACAATCTCGAGTTGTACGTAAAAGTCGCCCTTCAAGCAGGTAATCCGGTCATGGCCAAGATTTTAACAGAATCAGCTGTTTTGACTGCCGGTTACCACAAGCATGTAGCCCCTCTTAAGCGCCTTGCTCCCATGGCGCGCTTGGCGCGAGCAGAAAAAGATGACGGTACCATTGTGCTGGTTCTGCCTAACGATCATATCATCTGGAGTGAAATGGTGGCCGATGTAGCAGGTTCTTTAATCGAAAAAGCGAAAATATCAAATGGTGAGGAGCCTGAGATATGGGCTTTGGGTGATTTCAGCGCATTGGCTCTCAGTAAATTAGAAGGAATGGGCTGGAAAGTGCATACAAATGTACGCAGTCAACTGATACCAAGAGAATAATATACAGGCTTAGGTCATCTAGATGCTGAACGAGCTGATTGGTCCTATTTTATTTGATATCATTTGATACAAACCTTTTTCTAGTCTGGTTTATAGGCTGTGAATTTGATGCTTGAGACCTTTCCTTGGACCGAGGAAAGATCTTTGCTAGAGGGAGATGGGGTAAACTCACTTCCTGGACAACTGGCCATTGCTGTCAGTTCCTCAGGGGTGAGGGTGTGTTGTGAAATTACTTGAATCTCAACAAAGCCAGCTTTCAGCACAACCTGCCAGTAATCCTCATCCAGGATAGCCCCTCCCAAGCATCCAGCCCATGTTGTTTGAAATCGCGATCGTAGCTGGGGGGCAATGTCATCGATTAGAATAACATCAGAAATGGCAATATGCCCACCAGGTTTCAATATACGATAGGCATCTTCATATACAGCATCTTTGTCAGGACACAGATTAATTACACAATTCGATATCACTACATCGGAAAAGTTACTTGGAAGTTGCGAATCACCTAAATTTGCTACAATCAATTCAATGCCACTATCCTGGAGGCCCGCTTTGGTAATAGCTGTTTTTGCTCTTTCTATCATTTGAGCTGCAAAATCCAACCCGACCACCTTGCCTCCTGACCCAACTAATTGGGCTGCCAGAATGACATCAATTCCTCCACCACAGCCAAAATCTACAACCACATCCCCGACATTAAGAGATGCAAATCCTGTTGGGTTGCCGCAACCACGAGAAAGATCTCGAGCAATCTCAGGAATTGATAAAAGTGACTCATCACTATAAAGCCCTTGATCAACGGCAAAGCCCGAACTGGGCTGTTGTTTGCTTGGTCAGCAGGATTCCTTATTGCCGCCTGACTCAGCAAATTTGTTGTAACGTGTTTTTACTGTATCTGTGATGTCTTTGGGATTCATCATATTGCCTCCTGCCAAGCAAACAAATAGAGAAGAGAACGAGCAAAAGAAAATAGGCTCTAATGCCTTATGTCGGATCATACACCTTGCCAGGTCATGCAACGAGAGAATATCCTGAGATGCCAGTTGATTAGACATAGCGTAAATTATAATCACTAAAACTATCTCGTTAACTGAAAAGTGCGGTGGCGGGAGCATATTGATCTTTCTGTCCATCAATCTCGAGTGACAGGAAGAATCAATCAGGTTCGGAATCTATCCTTCTTGCAGATACTTTAATTTCCTGATAACTCTAACAGTAACCAGACAAGGCTAATATCTGGTAAATGCAGATAAAAAGTATTCTTTCATAAGAAGAGGTAGGGATTGATGAATCGAACAGCTCATATTCAGTTCGTCTTGTTGTTATTCATACTATGCATTGGCTCGGAAGAAGGCTTTAGTGAAACCATAGCAGATAATGATTTCGTCAAGATTACCGGTGGTTGCTTTCAAATGGGGGATCAATTTGGGGATGGCGTGTCCGATGAGGTGCCAGTGCACCTTGTGTGTTTGTCCGACTTTTACATCTCGAAGTATGAAGTAACACAAGAACAATGGCAGCACATAATGGGAAACAACCCTTCTAAAAACCAAGGAAGTGCTAGATATCCAGTAGACGTGGTAAATTGGCATGAGGTAGAAGCGTTTATCGAAAAATTAAATTCAAGAACAAATGGGAATTTTCGGTTGCCAACAGAAGCAGAGTGGGAGTTTGCTTGCCGGGCAGGTGGTAAAAAAATTAAATATGGCACAGCAGACGGAACAAGCGCAGACCATCTTTTGATCAATTCAGATAATGATGCAATAGGTATAGGATTAATGCCTGTTGGAAGTTTTCCTCCCAATGAACTGGGTTTGTATGATATGTCCGGTAACGTCTCAGAATGGGTTCAGGATTGGTATGATCGAGATTATTATACAAAAAGCCCTATCGATGATCCGATAGTATTAAACACTCGCATGAAAACACTTCGAGTTAGGAGAGGGGGGCATTGGGGTGACAATGTATGGATACAACGCTGCACTTTCAGAAATTGGCGAAAGCCAAGTTTTAGATTGATTGGTTTAGGTTTTCGATTAGCCAAAGATATTTGATTAATAAACCACAAAATCGTCAAGACCAGAAGATGTTGAATATTTTGTAGTTGCAATAATAACCAAGATAGCAATCAAGGCATCGTTCATGCCCATATACCACAGCACCCAACACGAGGCTTCTGGCCATAACCATTACCTTTTGATTTATAATTTGGAAATCTACACAATCGCCGACATATAAGTTTCAGTTAAACAGTATGGCTGAATTGTTCGCCGCTCACATGGAAGAGTTGAACGGCTGAAAATGATCTTTTAAAGAAGCTCTATTTCCTCCGGTGAATAAAAGGAGACACGGCACATTTCTTGTTGGTCACACTATGGATTTCGATGGAGTCAGAAAGTAAGTTTGTAGAGGAAGAAGTGTCCTTTGCCAATCTCATCAATTTAAGCGAAGTCGTAAGCTTAGGCTATTCTTGATTCTCTATTTCTAGCCGCAACTTGTCCAACAAGAGGTTTCAATTGGCAAGGTTTAACTATCTGAATATTCACTAAAAGAAGGTGAACAGGAAACACCTCAAACCAAAGGCAAACGCAGGATTTTTAACCTTCGATTTGGCAAGGTCAAGCTCAAGGATAAATCACTGATATCACCTGATCAGGAACAAGATAAATTCTCAAATATAATTGACTGGTTAACCTTGCCAATTCTAACCTAATAGCATTGAAAGGATTCTTCGTATACTGTCGATTAATATCAAATTAAGTCTTCCCGCATTCGATT
>JABDPQ010000281.1 GCA_013042695.1 Desulfobacterales bacterium
GGCAATTACCATGGTGACTATTCCGCTTGCTCCCATAGCCGCCCGCCAGCCATATAACGTGACAGCCTCAGCCAATGGTACGCCAGCCAAAACGCCGCCAACATTACCAAACAACAGGCCAACACCAGTCACCGTAGCAAATCTGTTGGCAGGAAACCAGTGACCAGCAAGCTTCATGCAGGTGACCCAGGCAACAGCCACCGAACCACCAACAAGAAACCTGCCAACATAGGCTAGCCACAACGAGGAGCCCAGGGAAAATATCAAGATACCTATAGCAGCAACCGTGCAGGCAATTGTGCTGAGCCTGCGGGGACCTATACGATCAACGAGCAGTCCGCTGGGAATTTGCATGGCAGCATAGGCATAAAAATAGGTGGCGGATAGATTCCCAAGCAGTGCACCACCCAGGTTGAAATCACGCATCAAATCCTCCGCCATTACAGCAGGAGCCATTCTTTGGAAAAAGCCAATCAAATAGAGGATGGCAACCAGCCCCCACATAAGCCAGCTGAGCATGAGCGGTGAAAATTGTTTCATAGTGAAATCTGTTTGACGCTCCCTGATCATTCGAACTCAGAAGATTTTTAATCAAAAATTGACGACTGCCTGCACCATTCCTGCTGCTTTAAGACTGCTTATGTGATGATAGTTTCCACCAATTGCAGCAGCAATCTCAGACATTTCTGTCGAGGGCTTATGCAGAGGTCGTGTATCAATCACAAGTGATGAAATGCCATCAGAACCAATACGCCCGGCAATAACAAAGAGTTCATCCATAACGCCAGTCAGCCCGTATGCAGGATCATGCGGAACATTGGCCTCACCATCGGAAAGTATAACCAGCAGTGGTCTAATCCCTGGATCTTTCAGACGTTCAGTCTTGACTATCCGCCAGGCCTTGAGCAATCCATCAGCAAAAGGCGTTACCCCCCCTGTGGGAAGTGCTCTGAGGCTTCGCTCTGCCCGATTCAGGCTTGTGGTGGGATACAAGAGAATTTCAGCCGATGCTTCCCGAAAGGTAACCATGCTTACCCGATGACGCTTTTGATATGCTTTGGATAAAATTGCCAGCACTGCGCCTTTTGCCTCTTTGATTCTGGCATAGGAGCCATCATCTCCCATTGAGTCTGAAGAATCGACAACAAAAACAATCAGCGTAGATTGGGGACGTTTGTAGAGTTTTTTTCTAAGATCATTGCTGGTTATTGAGAAAGAACCGCGGTTCTCACCATTTCTGATCAGCGCTGCCCGAAGGGTGGCATCCGGCGCAATATCATAGTCTTTTTCCCCTTCTTTGACGGCTAGCGACTTTACATATCTGCCATGAGAAGCCAATGACTGCTGGGCGCGAGCTTTTCCTCTCAGGATACCGCCAACCTGCAGAGATTCGAGATCAATATCATCGACACAGATCAGTTCGTCTGCATCAAAAACAGCTTTTTTTTTTCTTCAAGAAAATTAAAAAACATACCGACATGCGAGGCCGCTGTAGCACCTGGTACCGCTTCGTCCAAGTCGTCCCAACCATCATATTCCTGGGCCGCAGCAGATGGATTATTGCCCCCCTCGCCAGCAATCACACCAGCCAGTATTTCTTCGAGTTTATCTTCAATAATCCCTGGTGTGGCCAGCGGAATAGTAGTGATACGGTGGGGCAAAACATAACGGGCCGCTTCAATCACATGCTCCTGATTTATTGCACTCTTTTCCAGAAATGCAGCCAGTGCGCGGGCCGCCTTAATGATGACAATATCTGCGCGATGCCCCTGGGCCTCAACTTTGACAGACAAAGAAACAGCCAGATCAATCATTTCCTTATGTATGGTTAGGTCGCGGACCAGCGAACGTGCAGTAACGATCTGGTTGGAGAGAATCGTCTCATCCGTTGCCCATTTCAAGATAAATGATTCCGGATCAGTGTCATAAGCAATTCTGCGACTGACAATCTGGTGTCGTTGCGCAAGATCAGTCACACTGCCGATGGTGAGGCTTAAACCAAATCGATCAAGGAACTGGGGCCGTAATTCCCCCTCCTCCGGATTCATTGTGCCGACAAGCATAAAATGTGCGGGGTGTACATGCGAAATCCCTTCTCGCTCAACCACGTTGGTTCCTGATGCTGCAGCATCAAGCAGGATGTCGACAAGATGGTCATCCAGTAAATTCACCTCATCAACATAGAGAATTCCCCGGTTGGCTGCTGCAAGCAGGCCCGGTTCAAAATTCCGTTTTCCTGTCTTCAGGGTTTGCTCAATATGCAATGTTCCGACGACGCGATCCTCTGTGGCACTCAATGGTAGTTCAATCAGGGGCATGGATCGCATCACCGTTGGCAGATCTTCTCCGGATTCATATCGCTTATTACAAGAGTTACACATTGTATCCAGATCGACTGGAGAACAATGATAGGGACAATCTTTGACAATTTCAATTTTCGGCAAGATCTCAGCAAGCGCCCTGACAGCAGTCGATTTTCCCGTCCCTTTATGACCGCTGATGAGGACCCCGCCAATACTTGGATCAACCGCATTAAGCAGAAGGCCGGTTTTCATTTGTTCCTGCCCGATAAGCCCGGAAAAGGGAAAAGTATATCGTTTCATAGTAATAGTTCTTTAATTTCAGCACACTGTAAGTGGTAAGACCAAGATAGGCACACTATAATACAACTATTTTTCAAAATAGATAATTCAATTATTATGGATGTTCCAATCAAAAAAGATGTAAAATGAGATTTATCGTATCATTGTTAGCAAATATAACTCGCTTTGAGCCATGGTACTGGGCACCTTTGCAGAGGCTCTAGAAAATTCTGATTGGAAAAGGTTTCTACAAATAATTTATAATCACAACCTTGAGGACTCATCATGAATGTAATCATGGATCTTACCGTATCTCCACTTGGCGCTGGTGTCTCCGTATCAAAATATATTGCTGCCTGCCATGAGCTTATTGAGGAAGCGGGACTCTCTTCCAATCTCCATGCCTATGGCACCAACAT
>JABDPQ010000283.1 GCA_013042695.1 Desulfobacterales bacterium
GTGTTGTGCTCCTTCTACAATTTCTGTATCAATTCCACGTTACCAGCTTTAACCAATCCATGCAGAACCGCTGTCATCAAGAAGATATTTAAACGACCACAAGCCATTCAATGGCAAATTATTGATAAGGAAACGATAGATGAGATCATCTTTCGGACCACAAACACCCGAAACAGGCTCATGCTGGAGCTTATGGCCAGAGGTGGAATGCGTATAGGAGAAGTTTTAAACATAACACCCAATGATATCCAAGAATGATCGCTAACCATTCAGAATCCCAAAAGTGGTAGAGCGGAAGAGAAGGTTTATGTTCCACGAAAAATCCTGGTAAGGTTAAACGAGTATGTCAAAGCCAATAATATCATCACAAATGACAGAATCTTTCCAATCTCATACGTAGCCACTTGGTCGATGGTAAAGAAAGCAGGAGAGCTTATTGATATTGAGTTAAAACCTCATGACCTAAGGCGACACGCTGCAACATATGCCTCAAGATCTGGCACACCCTTGGAAATTGTCAGTAAGGTCATTTTACGTCATGCAGATCTCGCAACGACTCAACGATATCTTGGGAAAGTCAATGACACAGAAGCTATCAGATGGATAGAAACGCTTTACGGATAATTTTGCATCTTCGGGCGGGGAATACTCCTCGCCCTTGATAGAAACAGGAATAATATAATATCTCAAGTATTCTTAAATGGTTAACATTGCCAGTTCAAGTCTCTTCAATTGCAATGGATAGGTTCTCCGGAACCTATCGATTAGCCTTCAATTTATTTTTAATCTGTAATATTCGACTGCCCGAGGATTTCTTAAAATTGTTCAATAGCATTTTCTATCCCTTTTTCTCTGAAGGCATGCATAGATAAAATTGACAGTGATATCACCAGGGAGATAGTGCAAATGATGGTCACGCCGGACCAGCCAAATGATCGCCAAACCGGCCCCAGAAAGATAGAGGAAAGGCTGCCGCCACCGACACAAAAAAGTATATAAAGAGATGAGGCGCTTCCGATAGCCTCCCTTGGGGCACTCTGCCCAATGAGTATAAAGACCAGAGGTTGACAAATATATACACCCAGAAACAGCAATAATATACCTAGTGCTGTCAAGGTCACAGACTGGAACCAACCCATTAGTTGAAAAGACAGCAGACACATTACTAAGCCGATAAAAATAGTTCTATATTGCCCAAACTTTTGAGAAAGATACCCTGCAAAAGGTGCAACCAATGCAGTAATTCCAGCAAAACTTATCCAGCCGATTTCACCGGATGTAAAATTGAAAGGAGGTGCAATCAGCCGGTAGGTTAAAAAAGTAACCATACCCAGAAAACCGATAAACAGGCAGAACCCTATCAACAGGAAGGAAAGTATCTTGGCATTGCATAACAGCCGCAGTGAATTTAAATACAACCTGCTTAACTTTTCTGTGTTTTTTGTCCTCCTGTCATTTCTCTCCGCAAGATAAAAAAAAGAAGCTGCGGCAAGAATAACCAGAACGACAGAGACAATTCTGAATGAGACCTGCCAACCGACTATTGCCGTCATTATCCCCATTAAGACCCTGCCTAAAATGACCCCCAGCGTTCCAGAGGCTACAATTGATCCCATA
The DNA here is from genome assembly GCA_013042695.1 of Desulfobacterales bacterium. Lineage (GTDB taxonomy): Bacteria > Desulfobacterota > Desulfobulbia > Desulfobulbales > Desulfocapsaceae > JABDPQ01. The sequence continues at coordinate 1,618 of JABDPQ010000283.1, forward strand.
TAGACACCGATCTTATTATCTGGTGCTGTCTTGGCAATATGCGGGAACATTGAGGCCGGAACTATTGCTGCACTGATTCCCATAAAAGCCATAGCCAAAATGAATAAACTGAATTCTGATGTGAGCGATGCAAAGAAGACCGTAACGGCAAGCATCAAAAGTCCAGCCATAGCCATTCTGGGCAAATTGAATTTATCTGCAGCGGGACCTAAAAAGAAAAAAGAAACGCAGTAAAATAATGAAACGACACTGAACGAAATCCTCGCTTCGGTGATGTCTGTTTTAAAGGACTGAGAAAGTTCCAAAAATATTGGTTGGGTCATAAATACGGTGGAAACTGCAAGCAGATTGATTATGCAGGCACTTAATAATATAACGCTTTCTTTTCTCAGAAACTTTGGTGTTAAGATAGTCAATTTCTTGCCTGCTCCGACAGGCGCATAGATTTTAACCTTTCCCACGATCTGGGATCTTCAGACAGTTGATTATCTGATTGAACAGCTGGAATAATGTGATTATCAAGTATTTCTTCGGGAATGCGAGTCTTTGTTTCTCTTAAATTACCCGCGAACACCACCACCATATTCTTGTCTTTCAAGACGAATATTCGCTGTCCGCGCGCTCCCACCGCTGCAAACCTGTCAGGGGAATATATCCACCACTGATAGCCATAACCGAAGGTCAGGGGGTTGTCTATGTGTTTTTTCGTAGATTCTGCAATCCATTCAGGGGATATGATTTGCTGGTTGTTCCATCTTCCAGCTTTCAAGAACAAATATCCGAATCTGGCCATATCGAGAGGACGCATGGTGAGATCACTGTATCCAATGGTAAGGCCATTGTAACTTTTCCAGTGAATGTCCGTTATGTTCAGCGGGTTGAAAAGGTGTAGTTTCGCGAACTCAAAAGCAGTCATTCCAGTCGTTTTCTGGATGATCGCCGTAAGAAGTGCAGAAGCACCATTACAATACTCAAAATTGATTCCTGGGGGATTGATGACTGGGAGGTCTATCATGTACTGTACCCAGTCATCTCTTTGCCACATCTCTTTGAGTCCTTTAAATTCGTAACGGACTGAATCTTCACATTTCAGACCGGCAGCCATCGTCAATAAATGTCTCAATGTGATCTTCCGCTTATTGCTATCGATAACAGTTGGGATCTTTTCGGGGAACAGTTCAAGCAAGGGTTGGTCAACCGACTTGATGTAACCTTTATCGATTGCGATCCCGATCAGCGCTGAAGAGACACTTTTGGTGCAGGAATAGATCTGGTGTTTAAAATGTGGTTCCAGCAGGTCCTTATATGACTCCAAAACCACGTATCCGTTTCGCACTATTATCACGCTATCAATCTCGTAATCATTCTTCCTGATGGCGCTAAAAAGCTCTGACAATATTCCGGAGCTCATACTCTGGCTTTCGGGTGATGCGGTTCTCCATTGTTCCTGCGGCCAGTATTGAGAGGCTGATAGTTGAGCAACCCGGAAGAATAAGGTCGAGATAATTATAACAATATGAAAAGGTATGAATATTTTCCTTTGCAAACGTTTTCTTCTACCTGAAATCATTGCCCCAAAAGATTCTGCTCTATAATCCATTAAAAAAGGTCGCGAACCACTCCCACCCATATCTCGTCATTTTCCCCACAAGCCGTCTCGGTATAACTCCTCCGGATTTTCTTCTTACATCTACACCAACAATGGAAATCCCATTTGAAATTGCACAATCGATCTCCCAGAGCGCCAGGGGATCTCTCGCGGTCTGGGATGAAACAATGCTCATTACCCCATCTACTCGTTTAATAGCATCGTCAATAATTGGTTTACACTGAATCAATGCCATTCCTTGACGATCAAAGGTGCGAAATTCTATCGTAGGTTTAGAATAAAGTTCCCATCTATGCCTACCACAGACCAGCATATCTCGATATCTAAAATCAGACTCAGCACAACCCACATAAATTATCTTGTGGCCTCCATCAGAGACCTGCTCTGATGTTTGCTCCCCAATTACAACATTATGAACGATCATCTGAGTCTTTTGCTCAAATAGTTAATTTTTCATGACAGCCTGTTGTCGATATACTCAGCAGCAGGGGCGGGGGGTACAAACCGATAATGCCCTGTTTCCTGTGATTATTCCTGATCAGAGATGTTAGCTACAAAATCATCTAAATAGGCAAAACAGGCATCACGTATTTTGGCTATTTCCCTCGCCTCAGTGTAGGTAATTAAAGCAGAATCAAATGTCTTGAATCTTTCTGGCATTATCTGCAACGCATATGAATTAGGCCACTGATTCCAGAACCATTGAGCGGAGCAAAATTGTACGTTATCACAATCAATAAAGGATGGAATGTTCATCAATCTTTGTTCAAGTCGTCGTCCTGACGAACTGTTCTCGATACACAAAGCTATATACGCCAACCGGTAATTTACCGGTTGGTCAATTTGGAGAGGATCAAGTGTCTTGATGTCTTTGCCGTTTTTCCTTAAAAAGTGCCCCTGACAGCATTGCAGGCTGAAGACATAAGGCAACCTGTTTATTTTCTGAACTAAGGGTAGGAGAGGAAGATCTATGCCACCAACATCAAGGTTATCCAGTATATATCCTCTGTCCCTCTTGAAATGGAGGGTATCAACAAATGGTTTGCAGTCAGTATATGTTTCCATCCCTACAGACAAATAAATTGTTTAAGTATTTGCTTTTTCCCTAGCTTTATTTTCTATATTTAATGAGTGGCCACTGCGTAGAATTCCAACCCTTGCTTACAAGATGACGTAATCAATCCTGGAGAATACTTCCAGCCCAATACAGCCACGAACGATTCAAGTTCTTCTGGTCGGATACTCCACAACCAAGGCTCGCCACCCAATTTAAGGAGCAATAGAACTAAACCAGTCCAGGGCCCCGCATCTGGGCTACCGTTTAGGCGTGATGGTATATAAGTGAAGGCGATTCTACCACCGTCGGAGATCAGGGCACATTGAGTGAACAAATCCTGAACCGCTTCAGGCGGCAGGTACTGCATAAAACCTTCGGCAACAATTATGGTCGTTGCGTCCAGGCTCCAGCCTTCCTCGTTGGTTAGAACTTCTACCAACCTTCGTTTAACAAGATCGCCTGCAACAAAATGAAGATTGGGCTGAGCTCCCATAGATTCTATCCCGTTTGCTTTAATGAGTGAGGAGGTTGGGTGATCGATTTCGAAAAAATCAACCCAGGGAAACTCAGCCGCCAGCCGCCAGCTGAGGGTATCAAAACCGGCACCTAAAACCAGAACTTGAGTGGCGCCTGCCGATATGCCCTTCCTCACTTGATCCTCGAAAAATGCCTTCCGGCGAGCAAAGGCCTCAAACTGTCCTGGCATAATCCAATCAAAGGCCCGAGACACGAGAACAGACTTTGAAGATTTAGCCCATCGAACAGTTCTCTCCCCCGCAGCTCCAGAGCTGACAAGCAGCTTCGCGGTGGCGTCAACTATACCAGCTGGCAGGACCTCTGACATTTCCGGTATCGCTCCAAGTGTGAGTATATTGAGAGCAACTTTGTAGGCTGTTTTACTTGGTTTCTCTTTTCGCATAACAATCACCTTGCACCACGCCTTTGTCCAGGCACTTTTATCTGTCTAGGTCCCGACCTCCTGACACTTTCCATTAGCGGCAAAACTCACTGATTGCCTTTTCCCATTTGATGAAATTACGGCAGCAACAAGCAAACCGAAGCCAAGACCAACGAATATACAGCCGACAAATACGAGAGCAGACTTTTCTAAAAAGAAGAAACCGATCCCGAGGCCTGCCAATAGCCCACCGCCGACCGCCCATTTGCTCATAAAATGTTTTTTATCTGACATGATTACCACCGTGCCTTATGATCGATGAATCTTGATTGTTCTTCTGTGCTATGCAAGTTCTCTAACCTGTTGTATTAGACCTATCTTTCATGTTCGTCAGCGGAGAGATGATATCTGAAATCACAGACTCTTTCCTCGTTTACTTAAAAAATCTATTATTATCTTAAATACTTCGAAATAGACTTTTAATATAAAGAACGTGATTGGAATAAAAATAAGTAAAATTTCCATAACTAATATTATGAGTATGGGTTGAGATAGTGCTTATAAACTATAGCTCCATTCTCAGAAGCCTCTTTAGCAAATGCACCGGCGATTGTGCTGGTGCAATGCGGATTTTTTGTTGCGTGATTCTTGTGCGTTCCAAACCCTAACTGAGGAAGGTATTCAGCAGTTCGGTCAATGCGGCAGCGGTACCCCGGACAGAATTCACCCATCGAGCCCAAACAGCTGCGGTTCCTTGCGTAAACCACAATTTTTACTGAGCCAGGTGGTGATTTGTTTCCACGTCTCGTTCTCCATGCCCCTCGCTTCTTCCGGACAGCTCTTTATGCAAGCACAGCAGCGGATACAGTGCTCGACTTCCGTTGTAACACCATCGTCTATCGAGATGGCCGCAGTCGGGCATACATCGGCACATGTCCCGCACAACGTGCACGCATCCTGCCTGGTCACCGGTGACACGGCTATGGTTCGAGTCCCTGCAGCTTCATAGGGATAGCTGCCGGGGACGTTTATGTCTATTAGGGTGTTCGGTGACTGGACTGCGATAACCTTCGCCTTTATCTTCCTGCCGAATTTCACGGCCTTTTGTATGTCGAGGCTGTCCGGCCGTCCATTGGCAACCGGTATACCCGGTGAGGCAAACGAGTGTTCTCCGATGAATGCGCCTCCGGCTATGGGATGAAAGCCCAATTCACGCGCCAGGTTTTTCAGCTCCAGTAGGGCGTCATCGAATTCCCGGTTCCCGTACATGACAACCAGGACCACTAAACCGTTCTCACCTTGCACCTGTTTGAATCTCTTGATCGCATCCACAGGCAAACGGCCTCCGTAGACGGGAGCCCCGAGAATCGCCAGTTCATCAGAGAGCACCGGAACCGGTTGATGGGCATTCTCCGGCAGGGTCAAATCAACCTGTTCGACGTCATCACCACCAACACCCTGAGCGATACCCTCCAGGATTTTTCTCGTTGTCCCTGTCGGAGAGAAGTAAATGAGCTTTATTCGTTTTATTTCCATTGATGTTTCCCTTGCGGATTTTTTATTATTTCCGTACTACTTATCGCTTCCATTATCGATTAACCAAGGCGTTTCTCCATTGCCTTGCAGTCATTCACCCTGCTTACAAGATCTTAAGCACTTCTCCAGCGATCTGAAATAACGATGGAACATCCTCCTGCTGACGCCAAGATCCCTGCAGATATGTACCACCTTGGTTCTTTCGAAATCGAACAGGCGAAAAGCATAACTCGCCGATTTCAGGATGTTCGAGCGAAGTTCAGGGGATGCTTCTTGTTTCAGTAAACGGCGTCTTCGACATGCTTCCACCTCTTCTCGCATCTGTGCCTTGATCATGTACTCGATATAGAAATCATTCATTGTTCTCTCCTATGATTGGCTACCGTTGTGAGATCGTTTACCTGGTTCTCGTTACATCAATCACCATACCCTGCAGATCTTATGTGCGAGATCCTTGGCATTAATCTCATAATTCTGGAGTCGTTCCGCCTGACCCTCCAGAGCATTCTCATCGATCCATAGACCGGTACATTGCA
>JABDPQ010000284.1 GCA_013042695.1 Desulfobacterales bacterium
CGTCAGAGCTGCCAGCATATGATCAGCTGCGAGATTCTGCGGGTTCAGAAAGAGTAGTTTTTTATACCCTTTAATTGCTGCATCAATTTCACCTATTTTCTGAAAGAGGTATGCCTGATTGGTTAAAGAGGATTTATGATGAGGCTGCCTGGCAAGTACATCCTGGTAACAATTTATTGCTTCCGTATATCGTTCAAGAGCTGTATAGCAGCCTGCTAGGTTATACCGGCTATCAATATCTTCCGGGTCAATAGCCAAGGCTTTCTGATAAGAAGCAATTGCTTGCTGATATTGTCCGAGGGCTTTCTGGCATAAAGCAAGGTTATAGAGCAGGTCGTTATCAGGATTTGTCAGGGAAACTGCTTTTTGATAGAGTTCATGAGCATCGTGAAAGCGTTTTTGTTCATAGAGCAACAAGCCAAAATTGTAATAGAGTTGCCACATATTTGGTAGTAATTCTAAAAGGTGGCGATACAGTCGTTCAGCTTCAGCAGGCTCTCCGTACTGGTGCAACTGACAGGCCTGTGAGAATAATTCCAGGAGTTGCTGCTCACTGTAGGATTGGTTATGCATCGTTTTGCCAATAGAGATTGTAGAACCCTAAAGAAATAATATGCAAACAGTGAAGTTTGTAATATAAATGATGAGCGTCACTATACTGCCAACCATTTTGAAAGGCAAGACGACCCAAATCAATAACCGGGCAGAAATATGTTACGAAGAGAAAGCACCAAACGAGAGCTAATTGGCAATGAAGGCATGGTCTTGCTTGACATGATCAGAAGGCTTAACCGGCGCAGTGCGACCGGTCATTTATTAAAACTCATTGAAAAGACTCATCCTGCTGATACTGCCTGGATCTTTCGACATCTGACTGAAAAAGAGCGAAGTGAAATTTTCAGTATCATAGCACAAACTAAAATGATCGGTGAATTTCTCAGTGAACTCGATGACGCAATCATGGTCCTCTTGGTTCAACAGTTAACCCCACAATACATGGCAAATGTTATTGCCGATATGGCCTCTGATGATGCCGCTGATATATTGGAGGCAATACCAGAAGAACTTGCCGATGAGATCAGAAAATACATGGAAAAAAAGGATCTGGAGGAAGTGGAGGGATTGCTCCAATATCATCCGGAATCTGCAGGCGGGCTCATGTCCCCTGATTTTCTCAGTCTCGAAGAATATTTGACAGTTGATGAGTCAATTGCAATCATCCAGCAAAAGAGTGAAGAGCTGGAAATGGTTTTCTACCTGTACATCACGCATAATGATGGAAAGCTGGCCGGAGTTATTTCCTTGAGGCAGTTACTGATGAATTCTCCCAAGAGAAAACTGAAAGATATCATGAATCCTCATGTAATATCTGTCAGCACCGATACAGATCAGGGCGAAGTCGCCCATGTGGTTTCACAATATAACATCCTGGCAGTACCGGTAGTTGATTCAGCCTATAATCTTGTCGGAATTGTTACCGTTGATGATATTATTGATGTTATCAGAGAGGAAGCAACTGAAGAATTTTTGCAAATGGCAGGCGCAGGTAAAGATAGAGAGATTTTACTCAAGTCAACAATTGATAGTGCCGCCTTGCGGGCTCCCTGGTTATTTGCTTCATGGATCGGTGGCGTAATGGCTATGATCATCATAGGCACATTTGAGCACGAGTTAAGCCAGGTTCTTGCGCTTGCATCATTTATCCCAATCGTTATGGGAATGGGTGGAAACATCGCCACTCAGTCCTCAACAATCATCGTCCGGGGTATGGCCACTGGAAGGGTAAACATGAGCGCCCTCTGGAATGTCATTTTCAAAGAGATGCGTGTTGGTGTTCTGCTTGGCGTTTTATACGGTTTATTTCTTGGTGTTCTTGCTTATTTTGTTCATCATGAACCAAAATTGCTCGGTGTTGTTGTCGGTTTATCAATATTTGGCAGCATGGTGATGGCAGCAACCATAGGAACCGTGATTCCTCTCATTTTAAAACGCTTTGGCATTGACGCTGCAATTGCCACCGGCCCATTTGTGACTACAGCAATAGATATTGTCGGGGTCTTGATGTATTTTTATGTCGCCAAAATGCTTCTTGGCTTATAGCAATTAATGATCTCTTTATATTTGTTATGGTACTGCTTCAATGAGCACATCCTCGAAAAAAAACTCATTCAGCTCACTGATCATACTTGGACTCATTGCAGTTGGTCTGTGGCTTGTCTTCGGCACAAAAAACTTCCGGCCACTGAATCAACACGCAGAACCTCGGGCTATCACTGCACGGGGTGACCTGGCAGATGATGAAAGAAACACCATAGATATTTTCCGAAACACCTCTCCTTCGGTCGTCTACATCACAAGTATCGCTTTACGCCGGGGAGTTTTTTCTCTCAATGCCGTTGAAATACCGCAGGGAACAGGTTCAGGTTTTATCTGGGATACCGAAGGCAGGATCGTTACTAATTATCATGTTATTTCTGATGCAAATCGCATTCAGGTGACCATGTCGGATCATTCATCGCACAAGGCAGTCCTGGTTGGCGCCGCACCTGACAAGGACCTTGCGGTACTTCAGGTCAGTACACCGAAGCACCTGCTGCAACCTATTCCTGTCGGTGAATCTAAGAATTTGCTGGTTGGCCAAAAAGTCTTCGCCATTGGTAATCCTTTTGGTCTCGACTACACCATAACTTCAGGTATCATTTCCGCACTTGGCAGGGAGATAAATGCGATAACCGGAAGAACCATTCGGGGTGTTATTCAGACAGATGCCGCAATTAACCCTGGAAATTCGGGTGGACCATTGCTCGACAGTGCCGGCAGACTAATCGGCGTGAACACAGCCATCTACAGTCCATCTGGTGCCTATGCCGGTATCGGCTTTGCGGTACCTGTTGCAGAAA
>JABDPQ010000285.1 GCA_013042695.1 Desulfobacterales bacterium
AAATAAGAGTCTGCAACGCCAATCAATTTTACAGCATACATATTTTGTTGCAACGCTAGAAACTTATGACGGCTGAAGAATATCACTGGACATTTAGTATCCTACCGACAATCGTTTTACTTGCCGATTTTGCCATCAGGGTCGGTCTTTCCATACGAGTTATTATGCGTAAGCGCCCGTATGGAATTACCTTTGCCTGGTTGATTGTTGTCTTGCTGCTTCCTTTTATCGGAGCTGTTATCTATCTGCTCTTTGGAGAAAACCGGCTGTCCGAGAGACGAGCTGCTCGCAGTCGGAATAGTCAGGCTCATTATCAATACTGGCTAAACAGTTTAAAAGAGCGGGCTCCTGTTGCCTGGGAGACGATGAGTGCTGAGTGCCTGCCCTTGCACAGACAGGCAGAAAATCTCATTGGCATTCCTGCTCTGGACGGCAATACCCTTGAACTGATAGATCGTCCCGACGACATAATCGAGGCGATTATTACGGATATTAAGCAGTCAAAATCTTCATGTCATTTGCAATTCTATATCTGGCACGAAGGGGGAAAAGTTACTGAGGTGGAAAATGCCCTCATAGAAGCATCGCAGCGCGGTGTCACCTGCATGATTCTGGTTGATTCCATCGGTAGTAATACCTTTCTCAAGAGCAAGGCAGTACAACAACTACGAGCTGCAGGTATTCGAGTGCAAGAATCTTTGCCTGCAGGCCTGATCAAAGCACTGTTCAAACGTATCGACATTCGCAATCATCGCAAAATTGTCGTCATTGACGGGACAATTGCATATACCGGCAGCCAGAACATGGTTGACCCTCGGTTTTTTAAACAAGACCAGGGTGTCGGGCAGTGGGTTGATCTGATGGTAAGAATAACCGGACCGGTTGTTGAAAGTCTTGCCGGCACATTTATCAGTGACTGGTATCTGGAAAGTGATGATCAACCACTCCCCTCAGGTGACATAGGTGAGGACATCGCCCGTCTGAGACAACGCTCAGATATTCACATTGTTGAGAAAACAGGAGATATTGCCGTCCAACTCGTACCATCCGGCCCAGGGCTGGTCCCAGAAGCCATTCACAACCTGTTATTAACCACCATTTATTCTGCACGAAAAGAACTGGTGCTTACAACTCCTTATTTCGTTCCCGATGAATCTTTGCTGACGGCCTTAAAGTCGGCCGCTCAGCGAGGAGTAAAGGTCATCGTCATTCTGCCTCAAAAAAATGATTCCCGACTGGTTGAGTATGCAAGCCGCGCCCATTATCAGGAACTCGCAGAATCAGGCGTTATTCTCAAGCTTTTTCACGGTGGCCTATTGCATGCTAAGACAATTACTGTTGATGATCAAATCTCTCTTTTTGGCTCGGTAAATCTCGACATGCGCAGTTTCTGGCTCAATTTCGAGGCAACGCTGTTTATTTATAACTCTTCGTTTACCCAAGACATCAGAAAAATTCAGGCCAATTACGAACGCCAGTCAACGCTGCTTGATCTGGAGCAGCTTGTCAAACGACCATTGATCGGGCGATTCAAGGAAAACGTGGCATTGCTGATCGGTCCGCTTCTCTAGGCCTATGAGAATTCTACTCTTATCTGACATTCATGGAAATTATCCAGCTTTAAAAGCAGTCGCAGATTATTTTGCCCAACCGTTTGATCTGATTTTGAATGGAGGCGATACCACCGTTTATGCCCCCTTTGATAATCAAACCATAGACTGGTTGAGAGCCAATAAGGTTATCTCAATTCTGGGCAATACCGATAATCATGTTCTCACCCTTTTGAGCGGAGAAACGTTTAAGAAACCCAGAAAAGCCGAAAAGCGAATCATGTATGGGTGGACTGCTGCTGAGTTAACCAAGACGAATTGCAATTGGCTTAAGAAACAACTGATTACCAGGGACATAACAGTAGATGCAGGGGCACAGAAAACATATACAATTGGAATGTTTCACGGCAGCCCGGAAAACCCTGACGAATTTCTCTTTATCGACACACCTGAAAAACGTTTTGAAGGACTTGCAGCGTCATCACCGCATTCTATAATTACTGTGGGCCACAGTCACTCACCGTTTCATAAATGTATCGGAGGTATTCATTTTATAAACCCCGGCAGCGTTGGCAGAATGTTCGACGGTACACCAAAGGCCAGTTGTGCAACTCTGAGTATAGAAAACACTCAGATAGATGTTGAACTGTTCCGCATTGCCTACCCGGTCGAAGCAGTTGTTGCAGAAATTGAGAAGCAGCGATTGCCTTCGATATATAAGGAGATGTACCGACGTGCCCGGAAATTAAATTAATAATTAAGTATTTTTAATAAAAATACAGCACATTACATGCTATCCAAAGAGTAAATTGACTTCCAAGGTAGACGGTGTTTATGAACCTGAGCGGCTGGCAAGGCTCTTCTATTTAAGTTGACAGGACACCAAATTAGTGAAATATATATCTATATCGCATATTCTAATGGGAAGTACCACTATCCTATCATTACATCACTGGGGAAAGGGTCATGGCAAAAAAGACAGATTCAAAGGATTCCAAGAATAAGAAGGGCAAAAATATACTGGAAGAGATCAAACTCCAAGAGCTTACTGCTTTGCGAAACGTCAACTCCAAAGAAGCCAAGGAGAAAACAGCTGTCTGGATAAAAAATTGGCATTTAAGCTATGAATTTGAGCTGCGTGAACTTCAGATCGAGCTGATGAAGCTTCAAGAATCCTTGAAAAAGAGAGGAACCCGAATTCTATTGATGTTTGAGGGCCGAGATGCCGCCGGCAAGGGTGGAACAATTAAACGCTTCATCGCTCACCTTAATCCAAGAAACACGCGCGTCGTCGCATTGATGAAACCGAACGAGACTGAGGGAACACAATGGTATTTTCAGCGCTATATTAGCCATCTGCCGTCTGCCGGAGAGATGGTCTTTTTTGATCGCAGCTGGTACAACCGTGCCATGGTTGAACCGGTAATGGGCTTCTGTACCGATGAACAGAACAAACGATTTCTCAAAGATGTGCCGATGCTTGAAGAATTGCTGGTCAAAGATGGTATTATAATGTTCAAATTCTATTTCTCTGTATCGAAAGAGGTGCAGAAGGAACGATTTGAATCGCGCAAGCTTGATTACTTAAAACAATTTAAGCTCTCACCGGTCGATAACCTGGCGCAAGAATACTGGGACCAATATTCATTAAGAAAGTTCCAGATGCTGCAGGAAACGAACAGGACAACGGCACCGTGGACGATCATCCGCTCGGACAACAAGAAACTCGCTCGTCTGAACTGCATGAAACATGTGCTGTATAATATGGACTATGAGAACAAGGCACCTGCTGACCGGCTGACACCAGACCCTAATATCGTGGTTTCAGGAATAGATGAGCTCAGACATATGGAAGAGCACCTCATGGAGCCGAATAAACTATACGGCTAAGTTCCGAAAAACTTCTTTAGGCCATCTTGCCGCAGCATTTTTTATACTTCTTGCCGGAACCACAGGGGCATGGGGCGTTTCTACCAATTTTATCGCCCTCCCTTCTGTGAGGTGCCGGGGCTTTACTCACTTCTCCGGCTGCCCCCTTGTTCAGACTCATCTCCTGCTCCCGGCGCTGCCGCCGCTCTTCCTCAAGGCGCTCAACCTCGTCATCTTGAAGAATTCGAACCCGCATAAGATTGGTGATGGTCTGCACCTTGACTGTCTCAATCATCTTTGCAAAAAGGTTGAATGCCTCTCTCTTATATTCATTTAGGGGATTCTTCTGACCATAACCGCGGAGCCCGATACCCTCTTTCAGGTGATCCATATTGAGCAGATGTTCTTTCCAATGACCATCGACAATCTGCAGCAAAATTATCCGTTCAATCTGGCGTTGATTCTCTGGTCCGTTTGCCTTTTCCTGAGCTTGAGCCGCCTGCTGAGCAGTTTCTCTGAGTTTATCTGACAACGTCTCATTTGTGAGGCTGTTACGCTCTTGCTCATTCCACTGAGGTTTGCAATTAAAAATATCAGCCATTCTCTTCTCACAATACTCCCAGTCCCAATCCTCTGCAGCGAGCTTATCTTGTGCAACCTCATCAACAATCTCTTGAATCAGATCTTCAATCATGTCCTCTAGTACCCGTTCCAGATTGTCGCCCGAGAGGACTTCCCGACGCTGTGCGTAAATAATTTCACGCTGCTTGTTCATGACGTCGTCATATTCAAGCAGATGTTTGCGGATATCGAAGTGGTGTCCTTCCACCTTTTTCTGTGCATTCTCAATTGCCCGACTGATCATGGTGTGCTCGATCGGCTCATCTTCTTCCATGCCAAGTTTATCCATAATTCCGGAAATCTTTCCAGAACCAAAAATACGCAGCAAATCATCTTCAAGGGATAAGAAAAAACGGGATGACCCGGGATCACCCTGGCGCCCCGATCGACCACGGAGCTGATTATCGATACGTCGCGACTCATGTCGTGAGGTTCCAAGAATGTGCAGTCCGCCAGCTTCAACGACACCATCACCAAGCTTGATATCGGTTCCACGCCCTGCCATGTTTGTTGCGATCGTTACCTTGCCCTGTTGTCCGGCATCGGCAATAATTTCAGCCTCTCGTTCATGATGCTTTGCATTCAGAACCTCGTGGGGAACTTTAACTTTTTTGAGCATACGGGAAATTTTTTCTGAAACATCAATTGAAACGGTGCCGACCAGGACCGGCTGACCCGCTTGGTGCTTTTCGGTAATTTCATTGATGACAGACCGAAATTTTGCCGCCTCCGTCTTGTAGATGACATCGGCATAATCGTCCCGTATCATGTCCATATGAGTCGGTAAAACGGTGACATCAAGGTTATAGATTTTTTTAAACT
>JABDPQ010000290.1 GCA_013042695.1 Desulfobacterales bacterium
TCACCATATTGACCGCGAGAAATGCCCCTGCAGTGACCAGGGCCTGCCCGAATCCGAACTGGATCAGGGCCAGCAGTACCGGGGGCACGGCCGCCAGGAGCGAGCCGATGTTGGGGATGAAATTGAGCAGAAAGGCGATCATCCCCCAGAGTATGGGGAAATCGACTCCCTGAAATTTGAGGAACACGAAAATAAGCGCCCCGGTAAAAAAGCTGGTAACCGATTTGATCGCCAGATATTTGTTGATCCCAGTGATGATCGCATTGTAGCTGTCCAGCGCCCCCGGCCTGCTCTCCCGGATCAGGGTGATTTTCTGGGGTATGCCGGCGGCTTCCATGAGCAGGAAGGCAAACATCAGGAAAATGACAAAAGCGCTGGTGAGCATGCCGCCGAGGCTGTTCAAGGTGCTGGCCAGGATCCTCATCAACCTGGCAGGGTCGAAGATATTTTCCATCATTGACCTGTCCACCACTATCCCATGGTCCTGGAGATAGCTGTAGGCCTCGCCAATCACTTCCCCGAGTTTCTGCTGGTACACCGGCACGTTGCGGGTAAAGTCGGCCAGCGTGGTGCCGAGCAGAATAATCACCAGGGTCCACACTCCGATGAGCATGGCGACAATGACAACCAGGCCGAGCAGTTGCGGCACCCCCTTGTTCTTGAGCCAGACCAACAGCGGCAGACATATTACCGCCAGAAAGACCGCCAGCAAAAAGGGCACAATCAGGGTGCTGGCCGCTTTCATGCCGGCAACAACCACCACGAAGGCCGCCATTCCCACGAGACCGCCGAATCTGTTTCTCCTCTGCGTAGTCATAGATAGTCTGAATGTAACTATTGCTTTTCGATCTTCAATTCCAACACGATTCTGCCCCAGCCCCCGCATTCGATGCCCACATCGAAACAGCTCGCCCTTTTGAATCTGATCTCGTGTGGATCCACGCCCGCATAGAGCATTTCGTTGGCGGTGTAGATCATCATCATCGCTGAATTCAACGAATAGCCGCAGATTCTTGGAGGGCACAGCTCGGTGAGAATATTGCCGGCAAAATCGAAGTAGAATTTATCCCCGACCTTGTGGTTACTGTTACAGCCTTTGGATTCAACCACTTCCAGCACGAATCTGGTCCTCTCGAATTCCTTTCTCCTGCTGACCAGCTCCATATTCCGCGGATCATTTAAAAAAGTCTGCAGTTCTTCGTCACTGTAGCCGAACCTTCTCTGGATAATTTTTGCCATTCTTTCTTCACTTTTGTCCATGGCTTCCCCACTCTCTTCAGCTCTAAAAAACACCAGACTACAGGCCTTTAATCAGCCCCTGCCTGCAACTTAACTGAGCTAAAAAAACAATCGTAAATAAAAATCTGATATCAGCGGGTCTCTTGTAAGATATCTGTAAAGACCAATCGATATATTTCACGTGTCATGACACTGGGGCGGATCAGCTTGGTGGAGCTGACCGCCCCTTTTGTCTCTCTCAAATCTGTCGTCTGCGCTAAACAAACGACAAGGTAAGCACATTACTCACCTGCCTCTATTCCTGCGGCGGACGAAATCGCAATTCCAACTCCATTGCGTCCTTTCCTATTTCATCGGGAATGGGCTCCAATGGGGACGATTTCTCAAGACTTTCCAGCGCATAGGAGTTGAACTGCTCGTTGCCCGATGATTCCACCACCTCGCTCTTGCTGATCGTGCCATCTTTGGTTATGGTGACGGCGACCTTGAGAAAATCATCCTGTTTCACCTCTAGGTCTTCCGGAAAGAACCAGTTCTCCCGGACCTGACTGGTCGCCTTTTGGGTGTATTCCGACTCGGCCGTGCCCACCGAAGACGCTATCTCCAACCGTATTTTGTTTACTTTCTGCTCCAGCAGTTCGATTCGCCTTTCCAGTTCAACCCGCTTATCATCAGCCTGGGCCTGGGCGGCAAGCGGTGCCCACAAGATCAATGCAATAACTACCGCCATACAGTGTTTCATCGCGCGTCCTTTGTAATATGGATGTCAGATCGATTTATTTTTCTACAAATACTCCTTATTATAGCGTGCTGGTGAGATAGTAGCATAAATGTGCGGTCCGCGAACAGTCTGTTCTGGAGAATGGATACATGAACATGTCACAACTTTTATCTTCCCGTTCTGAAGACGAGGCTTCGTCCGAGAAATGAGATTTTCGACATAACCAGTATATTGAGTAAGTGTTCAGCATTGTTGAACGTACCACATCGTGGTATTGGTATCGCTTGACAGGCCCTGCTTCTGCCCTCATTATTTCTCTAGGCAGAACGTTATATTTCTTTTCTTCCGGCGGCTCTGCGCCCTCCCCCCTTAACCCTGGGCAGAATACCATGATACCACTTACCTTTGTTATTCTTTGTGGGAGGTGATGCCTATGATCAGCTGGTAAATCAATTTTAGGAGTTTAACCCAAGAACGATAAAATTCTATCCAGTCAGGAGGCCCCAAATGGCCAAGTATTTGTTTCAAGCCTCATATGTAGGCGAAGGGATCAAGGGTTTACTCGCAGAGGGCGCCACAAGTCGAGTGAATCATATCAATGAGTTAATAACCGGAATGGGGGGAACCATCGAAGCCTTCTACTTTTCCTTTGGTGAAGATGATGTGGTCGCCATCGGAGAATTTCCAGATCAAGAGACTGCTGCTGCGTTCTCACTGGCGGTTAATGCCAGTGGCGCGGTCAAGATAAAGACCACTGTTCTTATGACCGCGGAACAGGTTGATGCGGCGACTGCGAAGACGGTAAATTATCGTCCACCCGGCACGTAATCTTCCTTATCTTTGCGAATCAGGAAGATAGTCCATCTGTAGGATCATCTCCGATGACCAGGAGTGTGGCAGCGCTCCTGGTTGGAGAGATCTTGTTTTTTAAATAAATGATTAGATGATTAGCATCTGAGAAATAGCTCGGAACGATACTGCTTATCATTTCTGATCTATTTCCAATGGATGGTTGTAACTTGTCAATTAGTTATACAGGGTTAAGCATTACAGCGGAGGAGCCAATAAAATTGGGACATTTGATTAGGAAATCTGCAAGACTAACTCACCTATAGTTATGAAGAGATCAGACATGCCATAGGTGAGTTCACTGATGAGTGCTACTGCAATTGTGCTGGCTGCCTCAGGAACTTTTAATTGTTTCGATACGCGCTGTAGCAGCCTTACGTATCGAATCATCAGAATCATTCTCCGAAACTTCTTTAAGAATACGAGCATCACTTGAATTCTCAACGAATTTCATGCGGACTTTAGGGTTTGAGTGTAGGTATTTCGGTACAATCCAATCTTTAAGGCTCATTGTCTCCTCCTCGGCTACTGACATTACAAGATTACATGGGAAGGGATTACTTTTCACCACACTACGTGATTAACCTAACAGCGACCACACCCATGCTCTGCTTCTTCTCAATTGTCTGATCTTTTTCATTCCCTTGTAGAACACAGTTCTTAAACATTAATCATTAAATACATATTTAATTCTGCAAGGCACAATTAAAGCTGAGGCAGAGCTGATAAGTTGTGTTCAGTGGATGTTCCCCGATTGTGAGCAAAATGTTAGGGATTTGTTGGGTATTGGCTAAAATAAATGATACGGTCAGAAAAAAGCCACAATTCTTAGCTGGTTTAGAGCTAAACAGGTGTCGTCTCAAGCTGGCATAATAGCACTACCGGCATCATTGCCAATTCTGATGTTGTGAGTATGATCTGTAAAATAGCAGAGATAAGCGCCCCCCCAAAAAAATCACCTTCTCTTACATTTTATGCCTCAATGAGAAGCTCAGTTTATGATTGACCATTTAAGTGCGTTTTCAAAAAAAGCCGTGTGGCTAAAACCAGTGTTTTTCATTGCTGCCGCTGCTGCGCTCATTGTGTTCGGTTACGTGGTACTCGTTGAGCAAGG
>JABDPQ010000301.1 GCA_013042695.1 Desulfobacterales bacterium
CATAGATGTAGCTCATACCGAACAGCATAAATCCGGTTGTCATAACGCCAAACAACAGGTATTTGATTCCGGACTCCATCTGGTAGACGACATCGCCAACAGGGCTGCGCATTGGAACCATGATGTAGACGGCGAAACTCGAGAGCTCAAGAGCAATGAAAATGGCCAGTAATTCAACACTGGATACCAGCATCATCAAACCGAGAACACCGATAAAGAGGAACATATAATATTCTGATTTTACGTCTTTCTTTATCCCTGGTGCCAGGTCAGAAAAACCGAGCACAACGAGCGTTGCAGTGGCAATCAGCAGTTTGAAGACCTGAGAAAAAAGATCTACACGATAGGATTCGTAAAAGAGGCTGCCATCCTGCTTAAGGCTGATCAGGGTGGAGAGCAGAATCAGTATTCCCATGCCAATGGACAGGTTTCTCACCGTGGTGTTGTCTGGTTTGCCGAGACTAACAATGAAAAAAAGGAGTCCTGCGAAGAGTAGTGTCAGTTCAGGGAGAAATAACATATTGGCTTACCTTGAGGTTTTGGTATCCAGAATATAGTGATCTAGTGCAATACCTGTTCAGCGATCGCGATTGCCTGTGCCTGATGAGCAGTAAATTGGTCCAGTAATGCGGTGACACTGTGATCCATCATTTTTATGAATGGGCCAGGACCGAGGCCTATCCAGAAAACAAAAAAGAGAAAAGGTGTAAGTGTGACAATCTCTCGAGTGTTAAGATCGCTAATCCAAGACTGGTCAGGGTTATTGGTACCCCCCCATACTACCTTCTGCAGCATTCTGAGCATATAGGCAGCGGCCAAGACAGCACCTGGGATAGCTGCCAGCGCCAAGATGATATCAACTTCGAAAGTGCCAGCTAATATCATGAACTCTCCCACGAAGCTGTTTGTCCCAGGGAAGCCAAGAGATGAAAGGGAAAAGAATGCCAGAAAGGTAACAAATATCGGCATATACTTACCAACACCGCTTGCTGAGCTGAGTTCCCTACTGTGCGTGCGCTCATATATCATACCGACACAGAGGAACAAGGCACCAGTAGTAACGCCATGGTTAATCATCTGGAGAATGGCGCCTTCAATACCTTGTTTGTTCAAAACAAAAATACCAAGCGTAACAAATCCCATATGGCCAACAGATGAATAGGCAATGAGCTTCTTCATGTCTTGTTGGGCCAGGGCGGTAAATCCACCATAGAGAATGCCTGCAATAGACAGCCAGAGTACATAGGGCATCAGTATAATGGTGGCATCCGGAACAATTGGCAGGGCAAAACGAATGAATCCGTAGGTGCCCATTTTCAAGAGTATGGAAGCCAGAATTACCGAACCTGCTGTTGGGGCTTCAACATGAGCTGCCGGCAGCCATGTATGGAACGGAAACATCGGCACCTTGATCGCAAAGGCAAGGAAAAATGCCAGAAAAATGAGTACCTGGGCCTGAATGCCGTAATGCTGCCACATCATGTCCGGGATAAAGAAGGAATATTCGTTATGCCAGTAGAGCCAGATGATCGCAACAAGCAGCAGAATTGAACCAGCAAGGGTGTAGAGGAAAAACTTGATTGATGCATAGATTTTTCGCGGGCCACCCCAAATGCCGATGATCAGGTACATTGGTATCAGCATTGCTTCCCAGAGAATGTAGAAGAGAACGAAATCAAGGGCGGCAAAAACACCAACCATGGCTGTCTCCATCATCAACAGACAAATCATGAAAGGCTTTACCCGAACTTTTATGTAGGACCAGGAAGCGAGAACACAAAACGGCATGATCAGGGTGGTCATGATGATCAGCAGTATGGAAATGCCGTCAACCCCAATAGTGTAATTGATATTGAGTGCCTCAATCCAGGAGTGCGTTTCTGCGAACTGAAAGCGAGCAGTCGTGCTATCAAAACCGACAACCAGAAATAATGAAAGCACGGCTGTAATGCTGGTCACAATCAAAGAAATATATTTAGAAATCGTATCATCCTTGAATGGTAAAAGCAGAAATGCTCCAATCAGAGGCAGAAAAATAATCGTGCTGAGCAGGGGAAAACCTGAATTTATCAAAAGTTGATCCATCGCGATGGTTCCTTGATTCAGTTTCTATAGCCAGATAAAGGCAATCAGTAACAATGCAACAAATGATACGGCGTAACAGATTGTTTGCTGTATCTGTCCCCGCTGAAATACCAGTGCAACTCGTTTACCGACGGACCGCACACCTCGGGCGGAACCGTCTAAAAAGCCGTCAATGCCATGCCAGTCAAACCATGACCAGAAACGGGCTGTCGTCATCAGAGTATAAAGGCCGACAACTCGGTAGGCTTTACCCCAAATGGTGTCGAACCACTGTATGGGGTTTTTAGCGATCCAGAGGAAAACCATTCCGCCCCGGCGGTAAAACCAGTCGAGGTCCAGGCTGATCGTAGGCCGTGCTCTAATTTTGTGCTTCAAGAGCATAAAACCTAAGCCAGTGAGTGCCAGAATCTGCAAGGTCTCACTGAGATGGTAGCTGCCATATGGTTTGTAAAACGGAATATCCTGGTAAGGAAGCATCGAGTAGAGAAATGGTGTAAAGGTGCCGATGATAAAACACAGAAGACCGGCAGTAACCATAGCAAGCTGCATATTCCATGGAGGATCTTCAGCTTTTTCAAAGGTGGCCTGATCACACCTGGTCTCACCGAAGAAGAGTAGATAGGGCAGCCGCAAACCAGCTACAAGAAATGTTCCGGCAGATACCATGGTTAAGAGGAATCCTGCCCAGATAAGATGTTGCTGATAACTTGCAGCAATAATGATTGATTTACTGACGAAACCGGAGAACAATGGAAAAGCCGAAACTGAGATACCGCCAATGAGCACAAAGAACATGGTTGTCGGCATCTTCTTATAGAGGCCACCCAGCTCAGTAAATTTGTTTTTACCGGTCATATGGATGACCGCTCCGGCACCCATGAAAAGAAGTCCTTTATAAAGGATATGGGCAAAGGCATGAGCGGCTGTACCATTAATTGCCAAAGCTGTTCCAATGCCGACTCCAGCAACCATATAGCCCACCTGGCTGACGATTTCCCAGCCAAGCAATCTCCTGATATCATTTTCGATCATGGCATAAATAATGCCATAAATTGCCATGACGACACCGAGCACGATCAGGATGTCAAAACCGGCACATGCTCGCGCCAGCGTATAAATTGCTGTCTTTGTTGTAAAGGCACACATAAAGACGGCGCCGGTAATTGAGGCTTTGCTGTAGGCATCCGGCAGCCAGGAATGCAGAGGAACTACCGCCGCATTGAGCATTAAGCCAGACATGATCAACCAGGTGTAGATGCGCGCATTGTCGTAGTCGAGTAATTCAAAAGCGATACTGCCGGTGGCTTGATAGCGAAGGACAAAGCCCATGAGCAGGAGCAGTCCTCCAAAAGTATGTACAAGCAGGTAGCGAAAACCGGCGGCAGGTGCATCAGCATCATCTTTGTTGAACCAGACCAGAAAGGTTGAAGCAAAAGCCATCATTTCCCAGAACAGGAACAGGCTCAGATAATCACCGCTATAAATGGCTCCGAGTGATCCAGCCACGTAGAACCAGGCCGCCATATGCTGCCAACCGTCCTTAACATGGAGTCCATACATGGTGCCAATGATTGCCATCAATGCCATGATAAAAGCAAAGATATTGGATAAACTGTCTATTCGTCCAAAAACAAGTGGCCAGTCCAGAAAAGAAACCTCACCGTAGATACCGGGAGAAAAACCAAGATAAACAACGTTGATGAACGTAAGAATGGGCACCAGCATCAGAAAAGGATTTCTAAACGGGCCTCTGACAAATGGCAGGATGAGGGCACCGATTATCAGGATCAGGGCAGGATGGAAGAAGTAACTAGTTGTCATAATAGTTTTCCTCCTTGGTGATACCTGCCTTGGCTAACCATCTGGCAAAAAAGATCAGGATAAAGCAGGAGACAACCCCAAAAATTGACCAGAAGCCAGGTATATTCTTTTCTGCCCAGGTGTGGGCGTGGGAGGTATCAACCATGAAGCTCCCGATGATAACGGCAAAAATAACAAAGTAAAAAAAATAGCTGATCCCCTGCTGCTTTTCTTTGAGGTAGTCGATAAATTGTATCATCCCGTTACCGCCTTAACGAATTGCATCATGAAGTTGGGAAAAATTCCGAGAATAACTGAAATAGTACATGCTATAAGTATGGGAATCAGCATGGAAAGCGGGGCTTCCTTGATTCCATTATAGGGTTCATCAGCAGGTCGTTTGCCAAAAAAGGCGCGGTACGTTACCGGTACGAAATACGCAGCATTGAGCAGCGTTGAGGTCAGTAAAATGAGCAGAATACCAATCTGGTGCGCCTGAATCGAGCCAACAAGCAGGTTCCACTTCGTGATAAAACCTGCTACAGGAGGAGCTCCTATCATTGATAAGGATGCGACGGCAAAGGCGCCGAAGGTAAATGGCATCACTTTTCCGAGTCCTTCCATTTCCGAGATATTTTTCTTATGTGCAGCAACATAGATGGCGCCTGCACAAAAAAACAGGGTAATCTTTGAAAAGCCGTGATTGACGATATGAATCAGTCCGCCCTCTATTGCCGCCGGTGTAAGAAGCGCCACACCCATGATGATGTAGCTGAGTTGACTTACTGTTGAATAAGCCAGCCGAGCCTTTAAGTTATCCTTGGAAAGAGCGATAATTGAGGCGGCGATGACGGTGAATCCAACAAAATAAGCGGTAGGGATGCCAAGATTGAGGGCTGCCATGGTATCGACCCCAAAAATGTAGAGCATAACCCTCGTTGTGCAGAAGACACCAACCTTTACTACAGCAACAGCATGGAGCAGTGCTGAGACCGGCGTAGGGGCAACCATTGCACCTGGCAGCCAGTGATGAAAAGGCATAATACCATTTTTTGCAAAACCGAAGAGGCAAAAAATGTAGAGCATAATGACCAGAGCTTTGTTGACATCTGGCGGAAAAATGCCCGTTGAGATATTTGTCGCAAAGTCAAGTGTTCCTGTCAGGACATAGATTAAAATCATTGCCGGGAGCAAGAAGGTCTTGGCAGTGGCGGTGAGATATACCAGGTATTTTCTGCCGCCATCATAGCCTTCCTGGTCCTGGTGATGGGCGACCAGCGGATAAGTACA
>JABDPQ010000313.1 GCA_013042695.1 Desulfobacterales bacterium
AGAGAAAACTTGTTGATATCACTCCTTTCATTCAAGAAGCTACCAAGCTACTGAGATCAGCACTCCCGTCAACCATCACGCTTGATGTAACTATCTCTTCCAACAGTGACAGCTACATCATGGCTGACCCTGCAGAAATTCATCAGGTTGTAATGAATCTCTGTACTAATGCAAGCCAGTCAATTGACGGATCACACGGTACAATAGCCATTACCCTGGAAGATTACCTGGCTGAGGATCATCTTCAATCGACTCACTCAGGAATGGATCAAGGCCATTACCTGATGCTTAGGATAAGTGATTCCGGCAAGGGCATATCCAGGTCGGTAATCCCCAGGATTTTTGAGCCCTTTTTTACGACAAAGAAAGTTGGTGAAGGTACGGGCCTGGGTCTATCAGTTGTCCATGGTATCGTCACTGACATGGGAGGGTCAATTTTTGTTGATAGTGTCAACGGTAAAGGAACAACATTTACCATCTACTTCCCTGTGGCGGATAAACTCTTCATGAGCAAGAGCCGTGAAACGCAAAAAGCGGTGCCAAAAGGTTCAGGAGAGAAGGTGCACCTAGTTGATGACGATGTTGTTCTTCTCAACATGATGGGCAGAATGCTCGAGGAGTTGAACTACAGATGTACGAAATGCTCAAGCGGGGTTGAAGCACTGAGCTTGTTTAAAAAAGATCCGCAGCATTATGATCTTCTACTCACCGGCCAAACAATGCCGGGTATAACAGGAGATTCCCTGTGTCTTGCTGTTCGCTCTGTACGAACTGATATTCCGATAGTCCTATGTACCGGATTTAGTGAACAATTAACCCCAGCTCGAATTTCTGAATTAGGTATTGACGCATTTTTATCAAAGCCGATCCTACTCGATCGTCTCGGACAGACCCTCGATGACCTGCTGAACCGATAGGTTCTCAATCACCTTCTTTTAATGACTGGTTTGGCGTTTTATTCCACCGCCGGCTCAGCGGCACGGAATGGGGGACAGCCAGCATGCGCGTACCTGTCCCAGGTACGCGATATCAAAATGATCCAAATTCGTAGAGAATGTTTAATTTATGGAGCTTTTTAGACACGCTTGGTTCCTTTCTTGACTTATCTACTGTTTCGAAGTATTTTTGACTCTTTTGAGCTAATATTTTTTGCCCTATTTTAAAGAAATAGTATGATCTCGGCTCTTTAGAAGTAACAGCCAGGCACTGAATACGCAACCCCACTGGCTATGTAACTTTTTACAGCACCAAAAATCAACCTGTAAACATGTTTGAAAATCTCACAGATCGGCTCGAGGGAGTATTCAAAAAGCTTCGAGGCCATGGTGTCTTGAGTGAAGACAACATTACTGAAGCAATGCGTGAAGTTCGCATGGCTCTTCTTGAAGCAGATGTCAATTATAACGTAGCCAGGGATTTTGTTAATTCGGTAACCACTCAAGCAGTTGGCCGTGAAGTCTCTCAAAAATTGTCACCAGGTCAGCAGGTTATCAAAATAGTTCATCAAGAACTGGTTGATCTGCTTGGAGGCAATACAGAACAAATCAAGCTGGACGGCCAGCAACCGGTTACGATAATGATGGCGGGTCTGCAGGGTTCAGGTAAAACAACAACCTCGGGCAAACTAGCGGCAATGCTCAAAGGCAAGGGGCGAAAACCATACCTGGTACCTGCTGATATCTATCGTCCCGCCGCCATTGAGCAACTCCAGGTGCTCGGTGATCAAATCGGTGTTCCTGTT
The DNA here is from genome assembly GCA_013042695.1 of Desulfobacterales bacterium. GTDB lineage: Bacteria > Desulfobacterota > Desulfobulbia > Desulfobulbales > Desulfocapsaceae > JABDPQ01. The sequence goes on from JABDPQ010000313.1 coordinate 1,742, forward strand.
CATCCATCGACCACTGATATAAAACCCGTAGCTATCTGCAGACAGGCACTTACCACTGCTGCTGAACAAGGATATGACACCCTGATTATTGATACTGCAGGTCGGTTGCACATAGACAATAATCTGATGGGTGAACTGCAGGAAATCCAATCAGCTGTCAACCTCTCCGAGGTTCTTTTTGTCGCTGATGCAATGACCGGTCAGGATGCTGTCACTGTTGCTGATAAATTCAACCAAGATCTTGAAATTACCGGCGTTGTTCTTACCAAAATGGAAGGTGATGCACGCGGTGGTGCCGCTCTTTCAATTAAAAATGTTACCGGCAAACCCATCAAGTTTGTCGGCGTAGGCGAAGGCCTTGATGCGCTGGAGATCTTTCACCCCGATCGTGTTGCTTCACGAATTTTGGGTATGGGCGATGTCCTGACATTGATTGAAAAAGCCGAAGCTGTCGTCGACAAGAAAAAAGCGGAAAAACTTGCCCAGAAGCTGAAGAAAAACGCTTTTACACTTGAGGATTTTCTTGATCAGATTCAACAGATCAAGAAAATGGGATCACTGGAGCAGATCATGGGTATGGTGCCCGGCATAAGTAAATTAAAACAACTCAAGGATGCACCAGCACCTGATGAGAAGGAACTGGGGAAGACAGAAGCGATCATTCGATCCATGACGCTGAAAGAACGTCGTAATCATCGCATTATTGATTCCAGCCGCAGACAACGCATTGCTGCCGGCTCAGGAACCTCAGTTGCAGAGGTAAACAGGGTATTAAAAAGTTATTCAGCAATGCTGAAGATGATGAAGAAAATGCGTGGCAAGCCTGGGGTAATGTCAGGTAAAAAGCGTAGAAAAGTTCCAAAGGGTATGAGAAGATAACTGCTCGCTTCGGCGAGCCTGATTGTAGAGAAGTTTTTCGTTATAATAACAGGAGGACATTTTCGAAATGGCAGTTCGTATTCGATTGACCAGACTCGGGAGAAAGAAAAAACCGTTTTATCGCATTGTCGTGGCGGACAGTGAGCGAGCTCGCGACGGTAAATTTCTTGATATTGTTGGAACCTATGACCCACTTCAGGATCCTGCTCAAATCACACTTAACAAGGACAAGCTGCAGGACTGGATCGGCCGAGGAGCCATACCGTCAACCACAGTGAAAAGTTTAATCAAAAAGACTGGTAGCGTCGAGTAGCTTGACATGAAGGAGTTGGTTGCTCATATTTCCGCTTCGCTTGTTGACTCGCCAGATCAGGTTCAGGTTAGCCAAAGCGAGGTGGATGGTACCATTACTGTTGAACTCACCGTTGCACAAGAGGATCTTGGCAAGGTAATTGGCAAGCAGGGACGAACGGCCAAGGCTATGCGTACGCTCCTTTCTGCATCGGCTGCTCGAGACGGAAAGAAATCTCGACTCGATATTCTCGAATAGAATCAAGCCGGCGGTCATAATGGCGCAATTTCCTTACCAGGAAGACCATTACGTTCTCATAGGTACAATTTCTCGTGCCCATGGGCTCAATGGTGAGGTAAAGATATCTCCGCGGTTGAGACAGCAGGAACATTTTTACGACATCGAGCGCCTTACCCTCATTGGTTACGATGGCCGCATGACGGCACCGCTTAAACTACTCAAGGTAAGGCCGCAGGGAAAACAGCTCATTGTAAAAATTGATACCATAGATACAAAAGAGGAAGCGGATCTAACGGCTGGCATGGGCATCCTCCTGTTGCGGGAGGACATTATAGAGCATGAAAACCAGCCTTCTTTTATCCAGCAGTTTGAGGGTCTTATCGTAAAAACGGAAGACCCTGATCAGGTTATCGGCATCGTGGAATCAGTGGTGAATTACGGTGCTCAGGATATCATGATTGTGCGTGACGGCCCCAATGAATACCTGATCCCTGTGGTTGAGGATATTGTTGTCAGTCATGACGAAAAACAAATCGTCATCGATCCTCCTCCTGGTCTTTTAGAAATAAATAGTAGTAGTAATCGGTAAAAGGGATACCGGATCCCCAATGCTATTCTCGATATTGACAATCTTTCCTGACTTGCTCGTCTCGTCTTTCCAGGAGGGAATTATAAGACGCGCTCAGACTGAAGGTATAATCACTGTCGATATAACTAATATCCGTAACTTCGCCACCGATAAACATGCCATGACCGATGACCGGCCGTTCGGTGGCGGTGAGGGAATGGTGATGAAACCTGAACCGCTTGCTGATTCGGTAAAAGCTGTATGTAAAAAGGACGTAAAGAAACGACGTACTATCCTTCTCAGTCCGCAGGGACGTCTTTTTAGCCAGTCAGTTGCTGAGGAATTGAGCCGTGATGATCATTTGATTCTGATCTGCGGAAGATATGAAGGAGTAGATGAGCGCTTCAGAGCCAACTACATCGATGAAGAGCTCTCGATCGGAGATTTTATTCTAAGCGGTGGCGAGTTTGGCGCAATGGTAGTCGTTGATGCTGTCACCAGGATACTCCCCGGAGTATTAGGATGTGCGGCCTCAGCTGAGAATGACACGTTTAGCGATAATTTGCTCAAACATCCGCAATACACCAGGCCACGCGTATTTGAGGGATGCGAGGTTCCTGAAGAATTGCTCAGTGGAGACCATGAAAAGATAAAAGAATTTCGATTTATCTCTTCGGTCCGAAAAACGCTTACTAAAAGGCCGGATCTCATTGCCCAACGGTCTTTCAGTCAAGACGAACAACTGCTGCTGCGCAAACATGGTCTTGATAAAAAGTTGCAATTTCGGCAGGATTGCTGCAGGCAATGATAACACAACAGGCATGCCCATTTGATATAGCACTGTTGCATCATCCTGTGCGCAATAAGAATGGCGAGACTATTGGTTCGGCGGTTACCAATCTCGATCTTCACGATATCGCCAGGTGCGCTCGAACGTATGGTGTCAAACAATACTATGTAGCAACACCATATACTGACCAGTTCAAACTCATTGAAGAAATAGTTGAGCACTGGCAGAATGGTCACGGGGCAAGAGCCAACCCGGAACGAAAGGAGGCCCTAGCGATTGTTCGGCCGATGCCTGGTCTTGATGAAATTATCGATGACATTATTGTCAGATATGGTAAAAAACCTCTGCTTGTTGCAACCAGTGCTCGGCCGCAAACAGACAAAATAGGGTACCAGGAGCTGCGCACACATTTGCATGATGACAGAACACCGGTTTTGCTTATATTTGGTACAGCTCATGGACTTGCCCCGGAAATAATGAACAGAGCAGACAAAAGACTTGCGCCAATACAGGGCAATTCGACATATAACCATCTTTCTGTCAGGTCGGCGGCATCAATAATTCTTGATCGCCTCCTTGGCACAGAGAGATAATAGAGGTATAAAGCAGGAGCCACTTGTAAAACGCCCTTTTCGTTCAACCTCTGGGTTATGCTTAAATTTTTATCCTCGGAATAGCAATTATATGCCTGCAGTAAAAATTTTTCGCATGGTTTGACTTTGAACGAAAATCATCATTTTGTAAAAGGCTCGCAGGTACTCCTTAAAACTGATTAAGAGTAAGAGACAGTCATGGACACAATTATCGATAGAATCGACCAGGAACAGATGCGGCAAGACCACCCGGAATTTCGACCAGGTGATACGGTGAAGGTTCATATACGCATCATCGAAGGAACAAAAGAACGAGTACAGATTTTTCAAGGTGTTGTCATTAAGCGCAAGCGCGGCAAGATGAACGCATCCTATACCGTGCGAAAAATTTCTCATGGAGTGGGTGTTGAGAAAACATTTGCCCTGCATAACCCTCGAATTGAGAAAATTGAATTGCTGACCCGCGGCCGGGTGCGTCGATCGCGCCTTTACTACTTGCGTGACCGCCGTGGTAAAGCGGCGCGTATTCGGGAGCGTGGTATTCGTTAATTGCCCGGCAGCATTCTCTGCAACGTACCTGCCGAGCCATAAAGGTTTGGCAGGATTTCTTGTCGGATGGATACGCTTCTATCCAATACACCAGAACCGAACGATAATTTCCAGTTCGAACGTCTGCTCTCAGGCCGCGGATTCAGTAGAATTGCGGGCACCGATGAGGTCGGGCGCGGTCCTCTTGCCGGCCCGGTTGTAGCCGCCTGTGTTATTCTGCCTAAATCCTGTGATCATACAATTTTTCTGGATTCTAAAAAAACCACAGAAAAGCAACGATATCGACTGCAGGCAATTCTCATTGATGCTGGCGCGCACATCGGCATTGGTATTATCCCACCGGCAACGATTGATAAAATTAATATTCTCCAAGCATCTCTTCTGGCAATGAAAGCGAGTGTAGAACAATTAGCTGCTGCAGCTGATACACCAGACGTTATTCTCGTTGACGGTAGATGCAGCGTGCCCGTCAATATTCCCCAGGAAACCTTAATTAAAGGTGACAACCGCAGCGCTTCTATCAGTGCCGCTTCAATCGTCGCCAAAATTGCTCGGGACGAGATTATGGTTGATCTCCATCGCCTATACCCGCAATATAACTTTCGCTCCAATAAGGGCTATCCCACCCAGGAGCATAGAAGCGCCATTTCATTACATGGCCCATGCCCGGAACATCGACAGTCATTTAAAGGGGTAAAAGAATTTGTCATTTGAACGAATGAGTCTGGGCAAATGGGGTGAGGACACTGCAGTCAACTATCTGAGACATGCGGGGTTCAAAATAATTACAAGAAATTATCAACACATATTTGGTGAAATTGATATTGTTGCCATCAAAGATGGCACGTATATATTCATTGAAGTCAAGACAAGACGGTCTGTCCGCTATGGCCATCCAGCAGAAGCTGTCACTTTGCGCAAAAAAAGGCAGATCAGCAAGGCTGCATTAGAGTATGTAACTCGGCATCAACTAAGCGATTATCCAATGCGATTTGATGTCGTCTCTGTCATCAAAAAGCCTGAAGGGACAGAAATTAGTCACCTGGAATCAGCATTTGACGCAATTCTTTACTGAATAGTTACATTGTAGCAGAAGCACATACCCAACAGGTAAGAAACGGTTATGTCAAAGCGTTCAAAAATTCCTCCCATCGCTATTACAATGGGATGTCCTGCCGGTATTGGACCGGAAGTAATTATCAAATACTTTCAAGAACCATCCACAGCGCCAGTCTCTGCTGTTGTAATTGGTGATATTGGTGTTCTTGAGAAAACAGCCGCGTCACTTGCTACTCTTTCGCCTCTCTGTTTATGGAAACCTGGCGAGAGCCTCAAAAGAGACCATATCAACGTCATGAAATGCTCATCACTTTCTGATGAACAAACACGACCCGGTCAGCCCACGCCGGCCTCCGGTAAGGCTATGGCGACCTATGTGGATGTGGCAATTTCCCTTTGCCTCGAGGGTCTCGTTGGTGGAATCGCCACCTGTCCGATATCAAAGACAGCTTTGAACAATGCCGGCTACAATTTCCCTGGTCATACGGAGCTTCTTGCTGATCGAACCGGTAGTAAACAGGTCGCTATGATGATGGCTGGAAATCAGCTTCGGGTCACCTTGGCTACCATCCATTGCTCGCTGGCTGAGATACCTTCTTTGCTTTCCAAAGAAAAAATAGTTGATCTCATCAGGCTGACGAACTCTTCACTTCATGATGATTTTAATCTTCGTATTCCAAAAATTGCCGTTGCCGGCTTAAACCCGCATGGCGGCGAAGATTGTCTATTTGGAAGTGAAGAACAGAAAATCATTGCACCAGCGGTCCGGATAGCTGCTGATTCAGGTATTGATGTCAAAGGTCCTTATCCCCCTGATACCGTCTTTAATAAAGCTGTATCCGGTGAATTTGACGCAGTTATTTGTATGTATCATGACCAAGGTTTGATCCCCTTCAAACTGCTTCATTTCAGTGATGGCGTCAACGTTACGCTTGGGTTGCCCATCATAAGAACATCAGTAGATCATGGCACTGCCTATGATATCGCCGGCAAAGGTATCGCAGATTGTAAAAGTCTTATCGCTGCTGTAGCAATGGCATCGCTGATTTCAAGTAATCGTAGGAATAGCGTACGATGATGATTATTGTCTGGGCGTTAACAAGGTAGAGAGATGATTGCGCTTTCAAGAGGAGTCCTGATTGTATTTGAAGGTATTGATGGAACCGGCAAAAGCACCCAGCTTGCATTGCTCTCCCGTTATTTGAAAAAAGAAGGCTATGACGTTATCACCACCCGGGAACCGACAGACGGTAAATATGGGAGACAAATTCGGGCACTCTACAGCAACCGTGTTTCTGTCTCCCGTGATCAAGAACTGGACCTGTTTCTTTCGGATCGAGAAGAGCACGTCAATGAAGTAATAGGCCCCTCACTGGCCTTAAGAAGAATCGTTCTTTGTGATCGCTATTTTCTTTCTACAGCCGCGTATCAAGGTGCAGCCGGTTTTGATCCGCTTGCTATAATTGAACGTAACAGTTTTGCCCCGATGCCGGATCTTTCTTTGTTGTTGGAGATCACCCCTGAGGAAAGCATTCACAGAATTACGGAAAAACGAGGCGATCTGTTAAATGATTTTGAACAATTGGAGTCATTAAAACAGGTTGATGCGATATTTAGCGC
>JABDPQ010000314.1 GCA_013042695.1 Desulfobacterales bacterium
GATAGACATATACTATTTTCGTCGGACAGACCATTTCTCATCAATAATCAGATCATTATCACTGATGATGACGTTTTTTTCTTGCTAGTAGAGACTAACCCTTTGTATATCCTGAATCCGTGACGGCTTTGTATCGAATTACAACTAACTATTTGTTATTGTAGCAAAAAATATCTTATTAATTGGGTTATTGGCTTCACCCCACCGCCCTTCGGGGCGCCCGATAACACTACATCTGCTGTGTTGACAACTCGTTGATTTACCCAAGTATTACCAACATTGTTGCCGCCTTGCATCTGTAGTGTTCTTGGACGCTCGCGGATTCAGGTATATGTGAGACTTGGAATTATTCCTGTTGACAGATGTCCATCCAGCCAATATTTTTGCAGTCCAATCTCATATAACATATTTCATTAAAGAGGAATAGCATGTGGAAATCAATTGCTGCAGCCCCAGCCGACTCGATTCTTGGACTCACCGAAGCCTTTAAGACTGACACCAACCCAGACAAGGTTAATCTTGGCATGGGTGTCTATATGAATGATGCTGGCATCACGCCGGTCCTGGCGTGCGTAAAGAAAGCTGAACAGATGTTGCTGGGATCCGAAACAACCAAAAGTTATCTGCCAATATCTGGTGACCCAGCATATGCAGCATGCGTACAAGATCTCGTTTTCGGACCGGACAGCGAAGTGATAGCCACTCAACGGGCAGCAACAGCACATGCACCAGGTGGTACCGGTGCTCTGCGAATTGGTGCTGAACTTATTAAATCCTTTCAAACCCAGGCTTCGGTATGGGTGAGCACACCTACCTGGGCAAACCATAAAGGTATTTTCAAGGCAGCAGGTTTTACTATAAAAGACTATCCATATTATAATCAGATGACACATGGTCTTCACTTCGAAGATATGCTCGAAACGCTGAGGCAGGTGCCCGCAGGTGATGTCGTCCTGCTGCACGCCTGCTGCCATAACCCAAGCGGGGTTGATCTTTACCCCGAGCACTGGGCTCAGATTGGTGCCATAGCCAAAGAGGTCGGATGGATTCCTTTTCTTGATTTTGCCTATCAGGGATTTGGTACAGGTGTTGAGGAGGATCGTGGTGCAGTGGAAGCGTTTGCTGCAGTACAAATAGACTTTTTTGTGGCAAGCTCATATTCGAAAAATTTTGGACTCTACAATGAGCGCACTGGAGCCATAACGGTCGTTAGTCCTTCTGAGCAGGAATCTGTTGTGGCCATGAGCCACCTCAAAGCAACAGTGAGGGTTTGCTACTCAAACCCGCCGGCACATGGTGGTCTGGTTACAAAAACAATCCTCTCAGATCCCGAGTTAACCACATCCTGGCGCACCGAACTTGCTGAAATGTGCAACCGTATTGTCACTATGCGAAATGCGTTTGTCGATGGCCTTGCAGCACGCGGTGTCGATCAGGATTTTTCTTTCATTAAAGACCAGAGAGGGATGTTTTCTTTCAGCGGATTACAAGATGACGCCGTTGCCTGGCTGCAGAAGAACAAATCAATTTATATCGTCGGCGGTGGAAGAATCAATCTGGCTGGATTGACCTCAAAAAACATCGACTACGTCTGTGATTCAATAGCTGAGGCGCTCCGCAATTGATTTTGTTACCTGATATAGCATGTCAAGCCGATGAAAATAGCAAACCGGTATGCAGACAAGCCACATGCCGGTTTGCTGGTGCTCAGTATTCAGCAATGATCAATTACGAGATTCGTGGACTAATGTCCCGCCAAGATGGCCTGCAAGACCGACTGCCCCTACCATCACGATCCCGAGCAGCAAATAAACCCAGCGATTTGCTGACTCGGCAATCTGTGGGTCGGCAAATCGCCAGATGACCATAATTGTAAGTATTATAGTAACTACTATTGAGGCTATAATTTTCGTAATGAAAATCTTGCTCCTCAAACCTTTGTAACGATTCTGCCACTCTGTGTAACCAGTTAAAAGAACGACCGGCATGGTCAAAAGAACGAAAATAAGATTATAAAAGGCAGCTTTCTCAAATCCGGCTATTCCAAATAGTATCGCTATAAAAAGAAAAATGAGAGCAAGCGGTAATACGCCATTGGGTGTGTGAACCGTTATTGGGTGGAGATGAAATTTCAATATAAGCGCTGTTAAACCGCTTGGCGCAGCATCAGAGCTCTCCTGCTGAAGCGCAGCACTGTCAGTTTCAGCTGCACCGTTCTTGGCCGATGACGGTAGAGGAACACTCCGCTTGGCATCCTCAACGACTTCCTTAAAGTACTCCGGACCGGCACCACAAAGTGGACAGCTCTCAGGTGGCTCGTCTCCCTCATGGATATAGCCGCAGATGGTACATTCCCATTTTTTCATGACACATCCTCCATTGCTTACTACTCAAATCAATTACAATAGCTTATATATAGCGGTAAAGCCCCTTGTGATGCAAACATTCTTTATAAAAACGAAGCTTGTTTATGAATATCGCCATGCTGCTCGCCCAACGAGCATCAATTGTAGTACGATGATGTGCATATGTCAATTATCTGGTTGACCATAAGTTGCGTTGCGCTATGTGGCGTCATAAGTTCGAGGCGCCTGACCAGGCAAGGAACGAATGAGGAGACCAGCGTAGCAGCCTGGGAGTGCTGTGAGCAGGTCACCGCACGTGAGTGACGCAGCATGTCAAGATGATTCGGACTTATGCCGCTATGTATAGCCATTGTCGCCGCTACCTAATTGCATATCAATCCGATCAATTTTAACTTGCGCTTCTTCCCAGCGTTTGAGCCACCTTTCAAGCCGCCGGCTGCACTCGTCATATTCGGAACTCGTCTTATTCCAAGCACTTTGGTCCTGGTAGAGCTCGGGATCTGCCATAACAGATTCAAGCTCTTCTTTACGCAATTCCAGCTCTTCTACCGTGCGCTCAGCATCGTTAAGTCGTTTCAGCCAAGGACCAGCAAGACGCTGCCGCTCCTGGCGACGCTGTGCTTCTTTTCGGCGTTTTTCCTTTTTGTTTTCAGGCAAATCTTCCCTGAGTGCTGACTGGGAATCAGAAGATGCACTCACTGTTTTGGCTTCACGTGCTGCAATCTTCTCCTGCCTATCGAGATACTCTCCAATATTTCCGAGATGGACGGTGATTTTGCCATTTTTAATCTCAAGAACTTTATTGATGAAGCAATCAAGAAAATAACGGTTATGGGATACAACGATAATGGTACCTTCATATTGTCTCATTGCCTCTTGAAGCACTTCCTGTGAACTCATATCAAGATGATTGGTCGGCTCGTCGAGCAGCATGCAATTCGCCGGCGTGGCTATCATCCTGGCGAGCGCCAGTCGACTCTTCTCACCTCCGGATAGAACAGAAACACGCTTGTCAACATCCTCGCCACGAAACAAAAAAGCCCCAAGCAGGGATCTCATCCTGGTGATTGTCATGTCACCAGCCATATGGGAAAGCGTTTCCAGGACGCTATAATCAGGTGCCAATTCCTGAGCTTGATGCTGGCCAAAATATGTTTTTATTACTCCAGAACCATATTTTATTTTTCCCATCTCTGCTGCAAGCTCCCCAGCTAGAATGCGCAATAGAGTTGTCTTACCAGCACCATTCACGCCAACCACGGCAACTTTGTCACCTCGCTCAAAATGCAGATCAACACCACTGAAAATATCTTTGTCTCCATACGTTTTAGCCACTCCATCGACCATGAGCACATCACGGCCCGATTTTGGAGCAGGCGGAAAAGAAAACCTGATCGTCCGTTCGTCTTCAGCAAGTGTGATGAGCTCCATTTTGCTTATCTGTTTGAGTATGCTTTGTGCCTGACGAGCTT
>JABDPQ010000315.1 GCA_013042695.1 Desulfobacterales bacterium
ACACGTCACAGCTACCGCGCCCGCTCAGGTTTTGATCGACGTCGACAGATGATATGCAATTAGTGAGCCAAAAAAAACAATGAACACCCCCCTGGTCCTCAGCTGATATTGTGTTCCTTTAATTTTCTCCACAAGGTTGTTCGTCCCACACCGAGTTGTTTCGCCATCAACTGTATGGAGCCGCCACAGTTTTCTTGGGCTTGGTAGAGGAGTGCCTTTTCAGTCTCTTTCACAGATTCTGCAAGCGTTCCGTTAAAAGTAACCAGGCCTGCATGAGCATGTGTTTCGGTCTCGGCCTGCATAACCGGTGCATGGCAGCAAGATTGGATGAGTTCAAAGAGGTAGTCCTGGTTGTTTAGTTCGCTTTTATCGCAAAGACAGGCAAATCGGGTGACGATACTCTGCAGTTCCCGCAAGTTTCCTTGAAAGCTCAATCCGGACAGCAGAGAGATCACCTTGTCTGGCAGCGGGAATATCATTTCAGCCAAAGCCCTGTCATACTCCTCAAGAAAATGCCTGAACAACAGAGGGATGTCGGATTTTCGTTCAAGCAAATCGGGAAGCGCCAAATAGAGGGTACTGAGTCGGTAGAAGAGGTCCTGACGCAGAAGGTTTTTCTGTTGATCCTCACTCTGTTTTTTATTGCAGGCAGCAATAATCCGGATATCCACCGGGATCACTTCGTCGCCGCCAACCCTGATAAACTCCTTTTCCTGGAGTAGTCTCAAAAGTTTAGCCTGCAAAGACGTTGACAATGAGTCAACCTCGTCGAAGAACAATGTGCCTAGATGAGCCTGATCAACCAGCCCCTGCTTACCCGCTGAACTTGCCCCGGTGAAAGCACCCTTGACATAGCCAAACAACTCACTCTCCATAAGTTCAGCAGGAAGCGTGGCGCAATTGATTGCCACAAACGGAAAGCGTTTTCTGGGGCTGCTGTTATGGATTGCCTGGGCAAACAGCTCCTTTCCGGTTCCCGTTGCTCCGTAGATGAGCACGGGCGCTTCCGATGCTGCATAAAGTTCAGCATCTTTTTTACACTGCTGCAGCGTAGGAGAGTCCCCCAAGATATCTTCAAATGTGTACTTTGCAGTAAAGCCCTTGTGCCGCATTTTTTGCCGAATACGGCTGTCCATCGCCCTTATTTCGTTCACCTTCTTGGCCATGAGCACATTGCCAACCGCATTTGGCCCTACAAACACCGGATGGATTGTAACCAGTATCGGCTCGCGGTTCATGGACCCGATGATTTCACTATTTTTTTTCTGGTCCAGCATGTCCGCCGAAATAAAACTGAAAACGTTCGCCACATGTTTGCCGCTGATGCGGCCAGGATGAAGCTGCAGCTTCTGCTCTGCCACTTTGTTAGTAAAAGTAATATGATTGTTTCTGTTCACAAAGATGACACTATCCTCGCTGTTTTGTGAGATGATCTCGAGCTGCGCCACCTTCTCTTCCAGGGATTGATTATAGCGATGTGTCTCAAGGGCTCGGGTGTAGGCATCATGAAAAATATCGTGATCTGAAAATAAAAATACCGGCTTCAATCCATAGTCTTTGGCAATCTGGAACGTGTAGCTTCCGCTGATGACGACTGAATGTCCCTTTTGTTTTGCATCCACACAAAAACGCCGGTAATCGGAGAGATGTTCGGCATAATAAATATCAATGGAAATGCCCAGAAGGTTTTCATAGAAGCTGACATCATGCTTTTCTTCAATGGGGCAGATAAAAGCCGCTCGGTCTGCAATGTGCTTGGCCTTAATGAAGGCCTTGATAAGCGCTTTATGCCCGGCACGAAAGGGGATGACATTATTCTCATTTATCCCTTCCATCACCTTCGCGGTGACCACACCAACGATAATGATGTCATGGTTGACCCGCTTGAATGATTTCGCTCTATTTCCCAGAGGGTGGTCCGGGCTGGATGATATGTATTTAACGCCGCTTATTTCAGGTATGTATTGATAGTAGAGAAAATGTGCGTTGCTGAAATACTCCTCGGCAACCTCTTGACACGATGAGAGAATTTTAGGGAAGCCGATTACGGTAATATTTGCTTTTTTGCTCATGGGAGGTTCCTCTAGCAGCATTGCAGATGTTCCACATATAAAACAAATGTTTCGTTAATGCAACATTGCTGCCGGTAAGCCCCCCCCTCTCGGTGCAGGCTTCAGTTTACCTGGCGCTGCTTTGAAAGATAGCCATGGTGGCAGGCTTCAAGCGAAAGCGCGCTATAAAGCGGGTGACGATAATTATACTTAGGAGCGTCTTTCAGTTAAGAAGATTACCAGCTTCGCGATTTGTCAGTGTGCTCAAAAAGGTCAAGACTCGTCCCTACTTTTTTCATCAGCGACTCCGTGGCATCGCGCAATGCGGACATGGTTTCATCATCAAGCTCAACATTGAGGGCCTTCAGATTATCGAGAAATTGATCCCTATTGCGTGCCCCGACAATCGTGCACGTCAGGTCAGGATGAGCCACGGACCAGGCTGCGGCAAGCAGATGCATGGGTAAGCCAAGCTCCTTGGCAATTGCAGCTATTTTATCAAGCGCTTCAAATGTCTCTTTTTCTGCACCTGCTTCACCGTGGCGGGAGCCGGGCCGATCCCCTCTGAAATGCCTTACCCGAGCTCGGTTGGGAGGTACAGACTCGGCATCCTTGTACTTGCCGGTTAAAAGACCTTGCATAAGGCCCATGTAGCCGATCACACCGATGCCTTTTTCCCTGCAATAAGGTAAAACTTTGGCTTCTATTGTCTGGAACAACAAACTGTAAGGCATCTGGTTAACGGCAATGTTTACCCCAAGTCCAAGTATCTCCTCCATCTGCAGCACGCCGAAGTTGCTTATCCCGATGTGCCTGATCTTTCCCTCTTGCTGCAGTTCTTCAAGCATCTGGACCGCCGCGTCGAGCCGGGGCGGATTTTTAAGCAAGTTGTCTTCAGAGGTTAAGCTGGAGGCGGCCTGCGAATGGATTGGCCAATGAATCATGTAAAGGTCGATATAATCCATATTAAGCCGCTTCAGACTGGCCTCACAATGTTGCCTGAGCGATTGCGGCTGACAGTTCGATGGTAAAACCTTGGTGCCGACAATAGCCTCATGGCGTCGCCCTTTTAGCGCTTTGCCTACCGCTGACTCGCTATCGCCATTATTGTAGGCCTCTGCCGTATCAAAATAAGTGCACCCGGCATCCAGCGCAGCATTAATCACCGCTTCTACATCGTTTTGAGATTGATTCCCCCAGTAATCACCTCCTCCATAGGACCAGCAGCCGATCCCCAGCACAGGCAGCTGCAGCCCCGATGACCCACATTGTCGATATTTCATTGTATACTCCTCTGGTAGGTGAGTTTTCGCCTACCGATTTCAGTAATGATAGGCAAGAAAAGCTGCCGAGCAGAAATGCATAGGCAGGCTTTAAAAGGTGTTATTTGTAAAACGCTATTCTAGTCTAAACGAAATCACAACGGCACAAAAAAGATGACATACGGTTTATCCATGTAGTACATCCCTGTTGAGAGAGTCTCATAAGTTAATATGAGCCTGGTGGTGAATATGAGTATTCAGGAATTACAGAATAATCCCTACCTGCTGTTGAATTAATTTGGTAGCTGTTATTCATATCGTGAAGGAGTAAAACAATGAAGGATGATACAGCCTTGGTGCATTTAGGAAGAGATCCGGAAGCACATAATGGTATCGTCAATATACCGGTGCACCATGCCTCCACCGTGATTTTTCCTACCATTGATGACTACAAAAAGTCCGGCTCAGGGAGAGCAAAATATCACGGTATCCGTTATGGTGTCAATGGTACTCCTAATTCCTTTGCTTTGGCAGCTGCAGTAGCCCAGTTGGAGGGTGGTAGGGGGGCTGCCGTAGTTGGTTCCGGACTGGCCGCCGTGACAATGGCTCTGACCTCGGTTTTGAAAAGCGGTGACCACTTGCTCATGGTGGATTCCGTCTACGGTCCGACCCGAAGATTTTGTGATACGCAGTTGCCTAAATGGGGAGTGGATGTCACCTACTATGACCCCCTCATTGGTGGCGCCATATCAACGCTGATAAAACCTGCAACACGTCTGATATTTACCGAATCACCGGGATCTCTGACTTTTGAGATACAAGACATACCAGCCATTGTCGGGGCTGCCCATAAAAAAGACGTTTTGGTAATGATGGACAATACCTGGGCCACGCCACTTTTTTTCAAACCATTTGCACATGGAGTTGATATATCCATTCAGGCAGGCACCAAATATATTTCAGGCAGCTCGGACCAGGTAATCGGAATTATCACCGCACGTACGGAAGCGCTTTTTAAGCAGATAAAAGATACAACCATGGTCTTTGGCGAAATTGCTTCACCCGATGAATGCTACCTGGCTCTGCGGGGAATGCGCTCGATGGGAGTCAGGCTGCGGCAGCAGCAGAAGGCCGCCTTTGAGATAACCCGCTGGCTGCAAAGCCGCCCTGAACTCAAGCGTATACTTTACCCGGCTCTTCCGGAAGACCCCGGTCACAGACTCTGGCAGCGTGATTTTCTTGGTGCTTCCAGTCTTTTTGGCGTCATCTTACAGACAACATCTGAAAAAACGGTAGCCCACATGGTAGACAACTATCGCTATTTCAAAATTGGCGCAAGCTGGGGAGGCTATGAAAGCCTGGTAATTCCGGCAAACCCCAAACCAATCCGCAAGGCTGTTCCCTGGACCGAAGAAGGCTACTTGCTGCGCTACCACGTGGGGCTGGAGGATACAGACGATTTGATCGCCGACCTCAAAGCAGGCTTTGAACGCCTCAATAGTTAGGGGGTCAGGCTTGACAATTGGGCATTTATTCTCACAAATGCCCAATTGTCAAGCCTGATAATCATATAAAAGGCACCTCGCGGGAGTTGAATACAGCTCCCTGTGCAACATAAAAATGTTGTACAATCAAGGTAGAAGACCAATTCAACCTGATGGAGGTGCCACATGAAACTATACGCTGGAATTGACTTGCA
>JABDPQ010000316.1 GCA_013042695.1 Desulfobacterales bacterium
GCCGTACGAGTTCACACAGAGAGGCTATGTTCAGGAATATGGTAACGTCCTTGTTCGAGCATGAACGAATCGTTACTACTGAGCAAAGAGCCAAGGAACTGAGGCCGATCGCCGAGAAGATGATTACCTTGGCAAAACGAGGCGACCTGCATGCCCGCAGACAGGCACTGAGTTATATTCGCAGTAAAGAGGTCGTTGCCAAATTGTTCGATGAGATCAAAGAACAGTTTACCGAGCGCAATGGCGGCTATACCCGCATCATACGAACAGGAATTCGCCAGGGCGACGCCGCTTCAATGGCGATTATTGAACTCGTAGGTTATGAAGAGGACCTTGGAGGAGAGACTGAAGAAAGCTAATCTTTCCGATTCTTTGTTTTAAGGCTGACATGGGCAAGGCTTCATGTCAGCCTTTTTTTTAGTCACTGATATGGCAAACAAAAAAGAATTCCCAGAGGGGATGATTCCCCTTCATGACCAATCCTTCAGGTTTTTATGCCATCCCAAGGTGCCCTGCTTCACCGTATGCTGTCGAAATGTTAATCTTGATCTTTACCCTTACGATATAATTCGTCTCAAGCAAAACCGTGGTATAGATTCTGAGCAGTTTGTAAGGACTTATACGGAATTAAAACACGGGGGCAATCCTTACTTTCCCACAGTAAAGCTAAAACTAATGCCATTTGAAGAAGAGATGGCTTGTCCATTTCTCAAGGAGAATGGCTGCTCCGTCTACGCAGACAGACCCTCAGCCTGTCGCACCTATCCTCTTGAGCGAGCCGTCGATAGAGCTCCAGAACATCGGCAGTCAAAGGGATTCTACTTTTTGACCAATCATTCATATTGCCAGGGACACCAGGAGGACCATTATTTCACGGTCAAGAAGTGGATTCGAAATCAGAGGCTTGACGATTACAACCTGATGAATGATCTCTGGGCAGAGGTTGATACAATGTTTGCAGGCAACCCTTGGAAAGGGGAAGGCAGTGGTGGAACTAACCAGCAATTGGCCTTCCTTGTCTGCTACAATATTGATGGGTTTCGTAAATTTGTTGAAGAAAGACGACTGCTTGATCATTTTTCCATCAGCAGGGATGAGAAAAGACGAATCAATAGAGATGACAGCGAACTGCTGAAGTTTGGTTTTGAGTGGCTGAAAAGCCTGTTTGGGGCAAAGTCATCGCTGATACATAGATAGAGGAAGGGGAGATCTTAACAGATGAGATACTTGCAAAACACTATTCTTCGTGTTAAAAAGATATGTTTTGCATTCAATTATTTATGTGCAGTGCGCACATAAAAGTAACTACACACATCTCTCGTGGAACTGGTGTTGGCACCCGATGGTTTCTACTCAGGTACCGATCAAATAGGGATGGAGGATAAACCAGGAAATGGAGGAAAGTATGGCAAATGCAACAGTTAAAGAAATGCTGCAGGCTGGTTTGCACTTTGGGCATCAAACCAGGCGTTGGAACCCGAAAATGAAACCGTATATTTACGGGCCCCGTAATGGCATTTATATAATCAATCTCGACAGGACCAAACGGTTATTTGATACTGCCTGCAATTTTATCAGTGATCAGGTTGCTGCAGGTGGTTCAATTCTTTTTGTCGGCACCAAACGTCAGGCACAGGCAATCATTCGTGAAGAAGCGAAACGATGCGGCATGTATTATGTAGACCATCGCTGGCTTGGAGGAATGATGACTAATTTTCAGACAATAAAGACCAGTGTTGAACGTCTGAAATCCATAGAGTCAATGCAGGTAGATGGATCGATCAATCGTTTCCCTAAAAAAGAAATTTTGAAGATGGAAAAAGAACGTGTGAAATTAGAGCGTAACGTTGGTGGTATTAAAGATATGCGTTCGCTTCCCAGCGCGGTTTTTGTTGTCGATCCGAAAAAAGAGGCTATCGCTGTCAATGAAGCTCGGAAACTGAAAATTCCTGTAATCGCGATTACCGATACAAATTGCGACCCCGACGGTATTGATTTTCTGATTCCCGGCAATGATGACGCAATCAAGTCTATCCGCTTGATCAGTTATTATATAGCCGAGGCGACTTTGCAGGGTCAAGCAGCGCGTGACGGTGAGGAGGCCTCAGAAGCGGCGCTTGAGGCGGCAATGGCTGATACCTCTGAAGAAATGCTGCAGGAAGAAACTTTGCAGGAAGAACCTCCCCAGGAAAAAACGCCGCAGGAAGAAACCCTGCAGGAAGCACCAGAGGAAGCTTCGCAAGAAGATCCTAAGAGCACAGAGGAATAGAATTAGTCAGATTCCCTGACCAACCCGCAAAGAATATTGGTGTGAAAGGGGCAGTCGAATGACAGCCCCTTTTCACTATGTACCTTGAAGAATCTGTTTTACGATAAAAGAGGCTGCTTTGGCGGTCTTTTCTTGAATGCAAGTCAGCAAAGGGAACAATTCCCTTGTCCCCTTTTATGCACAAATTGTTTATAAAATGTAACGACATGTTACTCAATGGAGGTTGAGCATGAAGATTACCAGTCAAATGGTAAAGGAACTGCGTGATAAAACCGCTGCAGGAATGATGGATTGTAAAAAAGCTCTCAGTGAAACCGATGGCGACATGGAGAAAGCTATAGATCTGCTCCGGAAAAAGGGTCTCGCTGTAGCAGCAAAGCGAGCAGGCAGAGCCACCAGTGAAGGCGTTATCGAAACGTATATTCACGCAGGCGGTAAGCTTGGCGTGATGATTGAGCTGAACTGCGAGACTGATTTTGTCGCTAAAACTGATAAGTTTAAGGAGCTTGCACGTGATCTCGCGATGCATATTGCAGCCTCAAATCCGGTTGCTATAGAGCGTGACAATGTACCGGAAGATATCCTTACAAGAGAAAAAAACATATACGTGCAGCAGGCTCTTGAATCTGGAAAGCCTGAGAATATCGTTGAGAAAATTGTTTCCGGCAAGGTCGATAAATTCCTTTCAGAGATTTGTCTGCTTGAACAGAAATATGTAAAGAACCCTGATTTATCAATTCAGGATCTCCTTACAGATTGTGTCGGCAAAATGGGAGAAAATATATCGGTTAAAAGATTTACTCGCTTTCAGATCGGTGTTGAATAAACAGCGTTGATTTCTCTTATCCAGTATGCACGGTGGAATTAGCCAGCAGTTTTTTCTGGAAACGTTATTGGCAGCTGCACAACGGTGTTGTCCGTTTCTGTAATTACTCCAGGAGAGCATAGATGCAGATCAAATATCGGCGTATTTTGCTAAAGCTCAGCGGTGAAGCACTGATGGGTGAGGATGCTTTTGGAATCAACACCAGTGTCCTCGATTTTGTTGCCTCAGAGATAAAAGGTATCGTCAATCTTGGCGTCGAGACGGGTTTGGTCATTGGAGCAGGCA
>JABDPQ010000319.1 GCA_013042695.1 Desulfobacterales bacterium
ACGACAATGTCATAGGAATCTTCAAGAGCAACCCCGTATAACTCAGCACAGGTTTGCGCTCCTTCCCGTTGCGTATCAAGCGGGCGCCCGGCCAGGACCCGAACGATTTCCTTGTTTGATGCCATCACGAAATTTATCGAGAGGTCTATACCCACCATCTCGCCGGCCTCGTTCAAATCTTCACGTACCGGGTTTCCTTCAAGTACTCCGATGCGGGCGTTGTCATGAAACATTAATGAGTGATTGTGCTCTATGGTCTGTTCACCGCCGCAGCCGATAATGACACCTTTGGTTCCACAGGTAAAACCGACGAACTGGTGTGGTTCGATCTGTCCAATAGCAATTTTGTAATCAGCTCTGGCATAAACACTGTTTACAAGCACTGGAGTTCCCCGTTTTGTAGTGCCGTAAGAAATCATCTCAGCGTTTTTTGAATCATGAGACAATACCTTACACCCCTGAACGATTTTTGGAGGAACAAGACGCTCAAGTGTTTCCTGCTCAGCAGGTGGTTTCAGACTACAACCCACCAAAATTGTAATACGTTCAGAAAGCAGATCTGGTATTTTCTCAAAAAGCCAGTCGATAACCAAAGGCAGTATCTCTATTGTAGGCAGCGGGTGAGTCTCATCGGGGATGGCAATGGCAACCGTTTGCTTCGAATCAAGATCCGACAGCAGCTCTGTAGCATCTTTGTCCAGATTTGAAAAAGCACATGCAAATGCCTGTTCAATAGAAGCAATGGGTCGAACCGGTTTGGGCTTGAGGATGTCAAACTCGAGCGGTTCTGGTACTTGTATACCGATTGTTCCTTCTCTGTACTTTAGTTCTAACGTCATTTTTTCCTTTTGGTTAGCCATAACTCCTTTTGTGTAGCAATTAACAGGCCAATTCTATAAATACATGTAAACTTTTGTAAATACACATTAAATGTCGAAACTGGGGGTCGGGAAAAAAGGTGTGGGCCGAATATTCGTTTCAACATAATGATTATTCGTCTCGTTCAGCAGCGATGATGCAAAGGCCATCCAGCATTTGGGTCAGCCTTCTTTTATTTTCAAACTACATTTAATAATGGGCTTTTGAAATAATCCAAATGGACAGTGATTTAATCTTGATTTTATCAATAATAGTAATGGTATGAGAGTTCGATTTGTTGAAAAATGGAGGTATAAATAGGTGCGGTTATTGTCACCTTGAATGAGTTATTTTTTCTTCATCCGGATTGCGCCTACCTTTATAAAGGAGCTGGTGATAAATAAGTACGCGCAATTCGGATGAAGCAAAAAATTTATTGAATCGAACTATTTGGAGCAGCGGCCCCAGCAGTACTTAAGTCCGATTCTTGACGTCATCGCCGCATTTTTAATAACACCACAAGGGGAAAAACCCGCAGGTCTCTATGCGCACAAAAGGACCAGGGTTTTACTAACCTGTTACACTCATCGGTCTCTGATGAGCTAAATCTAAAGCACTTTTATTAGCGGCTGGTAACCAGATAATATCCCCACGTTGATAGCTCTGGAAAGAAAATCAACAACCCAACCACGCAACACATAATCAGAATAAAAGGGATAACCCCTTTGCTGATTTCCTCAAGACTTACTCCCGATATGGCCGAAGCGACATAGAGATTGACGCCTAATGGTGGTGTCAGAAAACCAATTTCACAAATGACAACAAACAAAATGCCGAAATGAACAGGATCGACTCCGATCTGGGCCATAATAGGCATAAAGATTGGAGTCAGGAGAACGATAGTACTGAGTGTCTCCATAAACGTCCCTACAAATATTAAAAATATGCAGATAACAATTAGGATAATGTATTTATTTAAGAAAATAGACAGAATATAACTAGCAATTTGAGCAGGAATATCATACATCGTCAGGAGTTTGCCGAAGGCCATAGCAGGTCCCATGATGATCAGGACAGCACCAGTCAACATCCCTGCCTTTAACATGCAATCATAGACATCTTTTAAAGACAATTTTCGATAGAGAAAAAAACCTAGAAAGAAAGCGTAGACCACTGCCAGCATCGAAGCTTCAGTAGGGGTGGCAAAACCACTATAGATACTCCCCAGTACAATGACAGGCATCAAAAGAGCCAGTTTTCCATCCCAAATGCTTTTTAAGAGCATAATTATTGAAAATTTCTTTCCGGTAGCATGATGGCCTTTTATTTTTCCAGTGATCAGGCATTGCAGGGATAGCGCAGCCCCCATAATAATTCCTGGTACTACCCCAGCCATAAATAAACCGGCTACCGAAAGATTTGCTACTACACCATACATAATCATGGGGTTACTTGGTGGTATCAGGATTCCGATCGTCCCTCCTGTAGAACAGACAGCCGCCCCGTACCGCTTGGGATATCTGGAATTGGTCATTGCTGGGATCATAATTGCCCCGATAGCTGCTGTGGTTGCCGGTCCTGAACCGGAAAGGGCTGCAAAAAACATACAAGATACCATGGTTACAACAGCTAGACCGCCTGGAACATTGCCGCAAAGTTCAAAAACTACATTAATTATCTTCTCGGTAATCCCGCTTTTCTCCATTAAGTTTCCAGCAAGGATAAAACCAGGAATAGCAAGAAGAGGGAAAATGTCTGCACCAGAGTAAAAAGTTTCCGCCATAAAAATAAGCGGGATTGGAGTCATGAGTAGTCCCAACAATGATGCTATTCCAAGTGAAAACCCAATCGGTATTCCAAGAATCAGGCACAAGACTAAACTGCCGAAGATAACGTGGACAATAGACAATTCAGGCATCGTTAGCCCCCGAATGATTATTGGAACGTAAGGTTCGGTAAGTATGCTGAATAAGACGGAATGTGATCAAGGCAAAGGATAGAGGAATAATGAAATAGACATATTTCATAGGGATCTCCAACGCTAGACTCTCCTCAGCAGAAAAAGTTACAAGTTCCCAACCCAACTTGATAATGATTAGATTGAATACTAACCAGACTATGTTTCCTGGCAGGATTGCATACTTCTGATATTGTTCTGGTAGAAGTTTAAACTGAGCCATAATTCGAAAATGCTGTCCCTGTTTTGTGGCTAGGATGGCGCCAAAGTAGAGAAGCCAAACAAAGGCAAAGGAAGCCAACTCTTCTGCCCAGTGAGAAATCATGGACAGTAGAGGCGTATGGAATGCATATCGTATAACGACAGTATAGGTTAACGACAGAACAAGTGTGCCGCATAATAGTACAACGACACCTTCTTCAAAATTTTCGTCAATAAGAGTCAGAATTTTTTTTAGCATTGTCTCACCAGATTTCAGGAAGAATGGTGTGCAAAACATTTATGGCAATCAACTAAACCCCATTATTTTACTTCAACGGCATTCTCATTTGCCACCAGTCAAACGGTATCTCCTCATGTGTTTGTAAAATCCCAGAACAAGTATTTATCTGTTACCTGAAACTTCCGTTAGGTTGTACGATATCAGTGTACTAGTTATTTTGTTGTACGGATCAATATGTCGAATCTTGAAATTTTGATCTCGCCTTATTGTTTTATGTTCTATTATTTAAGGGTGTTAAATCCGGTGATTATTTCTCCGTAACAAATTAATCGTTGGTCGGAGCGGTTTGATTGTGCCGACGCACTCCGACCGATGATGACCCGATTTATTTGGTATTGACGACAGCGTCAAATAATTCTCCGCCGATCTTTTTCCGATATTTCTCCCAAACTGGAGCTACTTTATCAACAAAAGCCTGTCTGTCCTCGACCTTATTGACCTTAACACCTAACTCTGAAAGTTTGGCAAGACCGTCTACGTGTGATACTGCCGAGAGCCACCGTTGATATGCACCTGCCTCCTCCCCGGCCCGCATAATGGCCTGTTGATTTTCTTCTGACAACGCCTGAAATACTTTTTCATTAATCAAGACATCTGCGAGCCCATAAAAAACGCTGATGTATGAATAGTACTCAAGAAAATC
>JABDPQ010000014.1 GCA_013042695.1 Desulfobacterales bacterium
AATGAAGAAAACCGGAGAAAGCGGGCAGAAGAAGGCAGGGCACCAAAGACTAACAAACTATTAATGCAATGGGTTCCACGTGAAACTATCCACCGCTAAGAAGAAAGCCTGGAAAGCCTTCTCCGAGTACATCCGTAGAAGTCACGCTGATGCCAATGGATACGTGTCCTGTGTCACCTGCGGGACAACCAGGCAGTGGAATGATTCAATGGATGCCGGCCATTTCATACCCAAATCCCGCGGAAATGCGGTCTATTTCGTGGTTGAGAACGTTCACCCTCAGTGTAAACGCTGTAACTTGATGGAGGGCGGGAACTTCGAGAACTACTACCCCTATATGCTCGAGATGTACGGAGAATCTGGTATTGAAGAACTCAGACAACTGTCTAAAACGCAGAAACACTACACATTGAATGATTATCTTGATCTATATCAAGAATATAAGGGGAAACTTGATGACTTATAAAATATGTGAAAATTGTAAGTATTGGGCGCATCCAAAAAACGACCATGATTACGGAGTATGTTCGAGTGATAAATTCATCTATCAAGGAGATATTGGTAAAGATTTGCCGCTCGATTTACTGACATATGGTGATTATGATGGATATTCGGCATTTTTTGAGACTGGTAGTAAGTTTGGCTGCATTCACTGGGTCGGGAAATGAACTATCTTGAACAAGCCGAGAAAGCCATGAAGTACCTGCAGGAATCAGAGGAAGAGGCCGCACAATATAAGGCTTTACTTAAGTTCCAACCAGAGCGCCACAAAGCCCTCCTGGCGAGACTTCAGAACGACTCACTGGAAACCACAGAGGCAGGCAGAAAGCGCGATGCAGAGGCTTCTGATGCCTTCAGTGAGCTATTAGACGAATCCACAGAGATAGCCGAGCACAATTATCTACTTGAGGCCAAACGCAAACGGGCTGAGTACAAAATCGAGCTATTCAGGAGCACACACAGCATGCAAAAGAGGGGGAATATATAATGTGGCCTGAATGTTCAGTCGCAGGGATAATTTTTGGGGTATTGATAGGTATTGGTTTAACAGTGTCAGCAATGGCATTTACAGGCTCGCTATGGGTACTACTGGCTGGCCCATGCGGATAAAACGGGGGAATATATGAACCATAACAGAATACCGACAGGTATCAGGAATGTACTGGAATACGATGGATATACGGGCGAGTTGAGATGGTTAAAAAATGGCAATATCGCTGGCAACGTGCAGATAAAAAAGAACGGTAAACAATACAGAAGGGTTAAATATCAACAGAGACAATATTCCGCCTCGCATATAGCGATGTATCTATATTATGGTGTTCGACTTGATCAAGGCCAAGAAATCGATCATAAAGATGGCAACGGAATAAACAACAAAATCAGTAATTTAAGGATAGTCAGCAAAAAGCATCAGAACAGAAATCACAAGACACAAAAGAGAAGCAAAACGGGGATATCAGGTGTGAGGTATCTATCAAAATGGGGTAAATGGCAGGCTGATATCGTATGTGATGGCGTATTTCATTATTTGGGGCTGTTTTCAGATTACTTTGAGGCTTGTTGCGCAAGAAAGTCCGCACAATATAGACTTGGATTCTATGAACTACATGGAGTGAGGCACAAATGATCAAATCACTCCTTGAAGTCACTGTCATCATTCTGTTTGTCCTGGCTTTAATTAAATACCTGATGGGTGCATAATAAACAAAGCCGGGATGTCACACGATCCGACCCCACTGAAGCCCTGTCAGCGGTCATAAAGAAGAAACCATAAACGGCCCAGGTCTCAAGGATAAGAGAATGCTAATAAGCATGTGATAATGAATCAACCCGTGTGTGTCAATATCTAAATAAACAGGGAATTAACCTAAATTAACTGCAGTTACAGGATTAGCTGTAGACTATCAACATTGTCTGTTGTATAAATAGAGTCTATTACCAATGGATTGCACAAGAATACTGATCAGTTATTAACCACAGTACAGGCCAATAGCATCTTAATGGTTATCCCCAAACTCATATGACCACTGATACCGGCCTATCACCGGCCCTGGACACCGATTCTGAACAGAAACAGGGTCAGGAACAGACCCCCCGCCCCCCTGTACAGGTAGACAATGACTTGAATTACACCCATTCCCAGATGAGGGGTGAAAATCAGGAAGAAGAAGCTAAACCTTTGATTAAAAAGAACAAAGGTGGACGACCAAAGG
>JABDPQ010000323.1 GCA_013042695.1 Desulfobacterales bacterium
GCGATATACTTTCACCTTCGGTGATGATTCGTTTTTCCTCCAGCAGTCTTTTCAGACGACGCTGAAGGGTTCGACGCTGCAGGCCGGGCAGATAATCAGCCAGGGCTTTTTCAAGCGCTGAGATCCCTATACCCTCCGGGTGTTCTGATATCACTTTTTCGATCAACTCCAGTTCTTCAGCAGATACAAGGCGCGACACAAGCTTTGTCCCTTTGTGAATTAATAATGAACTTGCCTACCGGAAAGCACGACAATTGCACGACACTATTATGTCACGCTTTAGTTCCGCGCGTCAACACAAATTTATCGGATAAATAGGGTCAGAGTATAATTAAACATTTAATTTTACTCTGACCCTATTTAACTCAAGATTAAGTCTATTTTTGTTAATAATTTCAAATATTTAATGGTGGAGGCGGCGGGAGTCGAACCCGCGTCCGCAAATGCTCCCCTCTCGTATCTACATGCTTAGTTCCCGACTTGAAGGTTCGCACCAGTTATGCCGCGGGAACAGAGCGGAACTGGTGCTATTCTGTGAGGATCTCGCCGTTTAATGTACAGACACCATTAACCGGCCAGCCCGCTGAGTCGACGCCCCAAATCCGGCCTTACGGGCGAAGACCGGTGGAACGGCAGTATGACAGTTATTAAGCTGCTACTGCGTAGTTATAATCGTCTGCGATTATATTTAAGTTCTATTGGATTTACGAGCAAATAGAATGCTCGGCATGCAACAATGAGCTTACACATCCCCGTCGAAGCCGTTTCGCCCCCATATTGTAAAAGATCAGTTTTCCTGGTCGCGGCGCATGGCGCGCTGAACCTCGCGGTCGGACTGTTTTTGTTTCAGCGCCGCCCGCTTGTCATATTGCCTTTTGCCTCGGGCCAGCCCAAGTTCAATTTTAGCCTTTCCGTTACTTTTAAAGTATATCTTAAGCGGGATCAGGGCAAGGCCTTTCTCCTGCAGTTTGCCGATGAGTTTACGGATTTCACGCTTGTGGAGCAGCAGCTTGCGCATCCGAATCGGCTCATTCGGGTTATGGGTGGCAAATGAGTAGGATGAAATGTGAACATTATGCAGTATGGCTTCACCGTGATCATCGATTCTCACATAGCCATCCTTCAGGTTTGCCTTGCCGGCACGAAGGGATTTAACCTCCGGACCAGAGAGCACCATGCCGGCCTCAATCTTTTGATCTATGTGATAATCGTGATAGGCCTTCTTGTTCTGGCAAACTATCTTACCGCTCATGTCTTTTGATGCGCACTTCGCTGTTATGCAGTGGTGACCCTTATGGCTTCCTAATATGTGGTTATACCTGCGAGGACTTTCTTCCAAGCATCCTCTCGCAAGGTAGTCATTCCTTCCCGTATTGCAACCTGGCGCATGTCTGCACCACTGCGTCCTTCGGTAATCATCAGCTTTAATTGGTTTGATAGCGGGAAGATTTCAAAAATTGCGGAACGCCCTTTATAGCCGGTGCCGCGGCACTCCCGACATCCCGTTCCCCGCTGCAGTGTGAGTGGGTCTTTGCCAGTTACCGGAAATCCCATCTTATAGAGGATTTCTGCATCAATTTCAAAGGATTCCGCACATTCAGCACAAATTCTTTTAACCAGCCTTTGGGCCATTGCCCCGAGAAGAGTGGAGCTAATGAGAAAAGGTTCTAAACCAAGATCCATGAGCCGAACAATGGACGATACTGCATCATTGGTATGCAGGGTTGAAAATACCAAATGTCCGGTCATAGCAGCCTGGACAGCATGTGCCGCTGTGTCCAAGTCTCTAATCTCGCCTATCATCAGGACGTCAGGATCCTGCCGAAGGATATTTCTCAGTATGGTTGAAAAAGTGACATCAATCAGAGGTTGCACGGCAATCTGATTGAAATCCTCATGGACCATTTCCACAGGATCTTCCACTGTCACGAGGTTCATTTCCGGAGTGGAGATCTCCTTGAGTGCCGAATAAAGCGTTGTCGACTTGCCACTGCCTGTTGGGCCGGTCACCAGTGCAATTCCGTGGGGAGAGGTCATAAACGATTTAAAAATACCAGCATCTCGCCTGGAAAAACCAAGGTACTCAACCGATTGGAAAATGACGTCAGGATCAAGAATCCTCATAACCGCCTTTTCTCCAAAAGAGACGGGAACCGTCGAGACTCGTATCTCAATATCCTTATCACCTGATATTCCAACCTTGATACGGCCATCCTGAGGGCGCCTTTTTTCGGCAATATCAAGTCGCGCCAAAAACTTAATGCGCGCAACTAATGCCGAATGGACTGCCTTTGGCAGCCGGTAAATAGTATGCAAAGCCCCATCGATGCGAAAGCGGATCATACAGATATCCCGTTTTGGCTCTATGTGTATATCGCTCGCACGCTGATCAAGCGCATAGTTGAATATATGATTGACCGCATTTTTTATATGCTGATCAGATGAGCTAATGCCTTTAGTGGTAATCTTGACATAACGCTCAAGGTTACCAATATCTACGGCTGTGCCCCCTTTTAAAGAACCAATCTGGTCTTCAGCAGCACTTATGAAGGTCTGAAATCCAAAAAACTCTGCAAGTATACGCTTTATATCAGATTTAGTGGCAACATAAGCCCGCGTAGTTACCTGGTTCGCCTGTTCAATATCTGCAAGTACAGGCTGACTGTCCGGATGGTATACGGCAATCTCAAGAGTACCGTCGGAAATGTTGAAAGGCAACAGCAGCTGGCGAATGGCGAAGTTTTTAGGAATTGTCTTAGTGACGATATCCATATCTAACTCAAGCGGGTCCAGTTTCTTGAAGGGCAGCTTCGTTTCACGCCCAACCGCTCGCATAATCATCTCTTCATCGACAATTTCTTCCCCGGAACCAGCTTTGAGTAAATTGAAGGATATTATGATATCGACCAGGTCAGGAAAATTTTTATCAAGAGGATCAGCGCCACCATGCTGTTTAAGCAGCTTCTGCCTTTGCTTGCCCTTCTCAAGGCCGACAAACGTTCGCTGCTCATCTGATATAACCCCCTGGTTGACAAGTAAATCGAGCAGACTATCACTATAGAGAAGTTTCATCATCTCTCCTTTGAGCCACTTGCAAAACGCCCTTTTCGTTCAACCTCTGCGTTATGCTTAAAATTTTATCCTCAGAATATCAATTATATGCCTGCGGCAAAATTTTTCGCATGCCTTGACTTTGAACGAAAATCATCATTTTTCAAAAAGCTCCTTTGTTTCAATAATTACGAATACAACTATGCTATTGTCTCTTTTTATGGCTCAATTTTCAAGATTCTTTCTTTTTAACTATTGTTGGGTAAAACAAGAAACGTTGAGACAATCTAGAGTTCTGAGGCAACCAGCAGTGAGCGCAATTTTCCGAGGTTCTCTATATCCTCTTTGAGATCATCGCCTTTGGGTGTTTCCAGGGCCATGGCGTGGTGCTTAAAACGGGGGTCGTTTAATATAAACCTGAATCCTTCCAAACCGATACAGCCCAAACCAATATGTTCATGTCGGTCAACTCTGCTGCCAAGTTCTTTTTTTGAGTCATTCAGGTGAAAAAATCTCAGGTTTTCAAAACCAATTTCACGGTCAAATTCCTTCATCATCGCGTTATAACTCACCTCTGAACGGATATCGTAGCCGGCAGCGAATATATGACAGGTATCAAGACAAACCCCGATCCTTTCGGATTGTTTGGAATGAGCCAGGATATATCCGAGCTCTTCAAATCTGCTTCCCAGTCCGGTTCCTTGCCCGGCAGTGGTTTCAACTAGCACCATTGTTGCGGATTCTGCCTGATCAATTGCTTCATCCAGTGCAGAAATGAACCGCTCAAGACCACTCTCTATCCCATCTCCACCATGAGAACCAGGATGCAAGACGACATAAGGGATTTCAAGCTGATGGCAGCGTTGAAGCTCTTCTGCAAAAGCCGCTATTGACTTTTGCCGTAAAGCATCCTTGCCGCTGGCCAGGTTAATCAGGTAGGAAGCATGGGAAGCGACAACCATTCTGTTACTTCGTCCCCATGTCTCGAGATACTGAGTTATTTCAAGTTTACTGAGCGGTTTCGGATTCCACTGTCGCTGGTTACGGGTAAAAATCTGCAAGACCTCGCCACCGACCTGGTGTATTCGCTGAAATGCCAGGTGCAGCCCTTTACTTACTGATTCGTGTGCACCAAGATAGGGCATAGAAATACCTGTAGAAAAGATTAATTAACCCTGGTTGGGCCATCGCTATAACGCTCATTTCTGAACCTTTCAAGCTGCTCACGATAATAAGCCGCCTGGGCAGGGTCACTGCGCAAAGCTTCACGCTCTGCATCAATTGCTTCTTCAATGAGGCCGTTTGCCCAAAAAGCGGTTGCTAACGTATCAAGAATATGAGATTTAGG
>JABDPQ010000326.1 GCA_013042695.1 Desulfobacterales bacterium
AATAAGACCTGCTTCAGGGGCTGCCTTTTTAAAGGCGAGCGAGCCAGCAACCTTAAAAGCCATTTCTGAGGAATCAACGCTGTGAAAGGAGCCATCATAGAGGACGACTTTTACATCCGTGAGCGGATACCCTGCAAGAACGCCCTTTTCCATTGCTTCAACAATGCCCTTTTCTACTGCAGGACGATACTGCTGAGGGATGACACCACCAACTATTTTATCAACAAACTCAAACTTCTCTCCGGGAATTGGAGATATCTCTATCCAGCAGTCGCCAAATTGCCCACGGCCACCGCTTTGTTTTTTATGTCGTCCTTGTGCCTTGGCACTTGCCCTTATTGTTTCCATATAAGGAATTTTGGGTAAGTTGAGTTCCATCTCGACACCGAATTTTCTCTTTATCCGGTTTCCAACTACCTCAAGATGAACTTGGCTCATACCAGATACCAATGTCTCACCCGTTTGCTGCTCACGGCTCATTTTCAACGAGAGATCTTCGTCGAGCATTCGTGACAATGAAGAAAATAGTTTTTCCTCATCACCTTTTTTTGCTGATACAGCATAGGTGATTACCGGGGAAAGAGGTGCCGTTGATTCCAGAATGACCGGTGATTCGGCGGTACACAAGGTGTCACCCGTGACCGTCTCTTTCAGTTTTGCCACCGCAACAATCATACCAGGTCCGGCACTGTCTACCTGTCGCTGCTCCTTACCCTCAATCAAAAAGAGATTTCCAAATCGTTCGCTGGTTTTTTTATTGGCGTTATAAAATGATTCCCCAGCGAGGGTGCCGGAATAAACACGGAAAATAGTGAGTCTGCCGGCGTAAGGATCAGCCATTGTCTTAAACACGAGTCCTGCAAAAGGAGCATCACTGTCAGGAAGACATTCTATCTCATCGGAACTTGTAGGAGATACGCCAATTTTTGCTCTGCATTCTGAGGGAGCGGGGAGAAAGTCGATGATAATATCCAGAATGGCTGTGGTTCCCCTATTAAGGGTCGCGCTACTAACACAAACCGGGGAGACCTCGCCGGCAATAACGGCCTTTTTAAGTCCGGCAATCAAATCTTCGGGAGTGAGTTCCCCTTCTTCCAGAAATTTATCAATCAATTCTTCATCGGTTTCAGCAACACTTTCCATTAATCCTTCACGATAGGTACTCACTTCATCTGCGATATCATCCGGGATATTTGTTTCCGAGAGTGTTCCTTTAGAACCATCAAAGAGATATGCTTTACCTGTGATGAGATTGACTACTCCTTTGAAATTATCTTCTTGTCCGATAGGGATTTGAATTACGGCAGGACTGATTGGTAATTGATCTTTGATCTGTTCAATAGTTTTCTGAAAGTTGGCCCTCTCTCGATCCATCTTGGTAATAACCACCATCGACGGAATATTCTTCTCGGCTATTAAATCTGCAAATTTTCGTGTTTGCCCTTTGACACCAAGTACCGCCCCTATTGTAAATA
Organism: Desulfobacterales bacterium; assembly: GCA_013042695.1. Classification (GTDB taxonomy): domain Bacteria; phylum Desulfobacterota; class Desulfobulbia; order Desulfobulbales; family Desulfocapsaceae; genus JABDPQ01. The sequence goes on from JABDPQ010000326.1 coordinate 1,476, forward strand.
CGGCACTGTCACAAACGTGTGCAGCAAAAACAGTTTCATTAAAGAATGAATCATCGCCTGGTGTGTCGGTGAGATAAACGTCTGCTTTTCTCCATTTATAATTGTTGAAAGAAGAGCTTATAGAAATATTACGACTGATTTCCTCGTCCTCATAATCCATGGAAGAATTTCCTTCGTCAACTTTACCAAGACGATTCGTCTTGCCTGCAGTATAGAGCATGGCCTCGGCCAATGATGTTTTTCCACTATTACCATGTCCTATAATTGCGATGTTTCTGACCATACCCGTATCCTGCATTTGATTCTCCCCAAGATCTTCTGTTATTTTATCAATGCTATAATTCTCAATTACTAATTCATAGCTGATACACGCTTACCGTCAAGTAAAGCAATCAACATATATTCAATTCAAAAGCAAGAAAGTCAAGCTTCATCAACTACCGGCAAGGATTTATTATTCGATTAACAAATGATACATACTTGATTCAACGGTACAGAAGGATTATCTGGCAAATTTCCTCGTTAGTGAGTATTCTCGTTGGCGCAGTAATAGCCTTTATATCTAAACCAAACCTGAGATTAGTCTTAATCATCAGTGAGTCAATCAACCGATAGTTCTGAAAATATTGCCAAATCTGCGGCTACCGTTTCAATCGCGGTCATGTGCAGCAGGGTGCTCGGGCTTGTAAGGGAGCAGATCTTTGCCGGCTTGTTTGGTGCTGGATATGCCTATGATGC
>JABDPQ010000330.1 GCA_013042695.1 Desulfobacterales bacterium
CGTTAAGTTGGGCGACCCGACCGCCAAAATAGGGGTTCCTGTCTACGAGAAAAACATCGTTTCCGACTTCGGCGGCTTCAAGTGCTGCTGTAAGCCCACTTATGCCCCCGCCTACGACCAAAATTGCACCAGAGGTGCCTTGCTCGTCAGTCATATCTTTCCTCCATTGTTACTCTTAGAAAATAGCACTGCTGACAACCAATGTCTTCGATTTGCCGGCAGACAATTAGGTATCAATTAATCAACAAAACGCTTTGCTTTTCAATCGGGAAAGCCTCAAGTATCTTGTAGGTTTTCCCGATTGAAAACCGGGAAGTACCATAGAAAAAATCTCCAGGGACCGAGGCCCCTGGAGATTTTTTTTTACATCATGATCATCAAGCTGTCATTATTTAATTACAGCCAGGGATCAGTAGAAAAGATGTTCAAACATTCAACTTTCTCACAGCTCCATTCCTGACTTTCAGGATTGTAGGTTGAGTTGACGAAGCACTTCCAATTCTCGTCATCACAGGTTGGGTAGTCTGAGCGATAGTAGAAGCCCGGATAGCGGGATTCTTTGCGGAACTCGATATGACGGATATGGGATTCAACACACCAGATACGATGATAGTTTTCCCAGCAGCGAAGCAGTTCATGCAGGTCGCCGGCAGCCATCTTCTCTGCATCTTCACGAAGAAGTTGAAGAAGATCAAGACAGATATTCAATAGTTTACCAGACGTCATGTAGTAGGTAGCAACGCCGCCGCCATACTCATCTGTCGCCTTCATGAGACGCATCATCAAACCTGCAGGCTTACAATAGTTCGGATTAACATCCGCAGCTGTTGATAGACCAACAAATTCATGATAGCGACGAACGGGAGCATAAATCTCGTCGGCAATCTCTTGCGCGGAAACCTTCAGCTCAGGTACAAAGTCTGCATTGTCACGACAGTATTTAACCATCTGCTTGGCAACGATACGGCCTTCTGCATGCGAACCGGAAGAGAACTTATGTCCGGAAGCACCAACACCATCGCCAGCAGTGAAAAGACCGTCAACGGTGGTCATGCGATTGTACCCCCACTTGTACTTATGCGAGCGGGATTCATGCTGTACGTCAGGTACCCAGTCTTCATCCGGACCAGAGCACCAGATTCCACAGCAACCGGAGTGAGAACCGAGCATATAAGGTTCTGTCGGCATGATTTCTGAACCTACTTTTTCAGGTTCGACATTCATACCAGCCCAGAGACCAGCTTGTCCGACAGACATATCCAGGAAGTCTTCCCAGGCCTCTGACTCGAGGTGTTTCCAGAATTTCTTCAGGGATTTTTCGTCCATACCAGCTTCACGACGCTCATCAAGAAAGGCATTCAAGGCAACGTCAGTGGCCATGTAAATGGGTCCGCGACCTTCTTTGAGCTCTTTGATCATTAGATGGTTGCGAAGACAGGTCGGGGTAACAGGAGAGGCGCCATAAGGCATAAACTTCTCAAGCTCTTCTTTAGCTGCATCGCCACCGGCGTAGAATTCTCCAAGGCCGTTGGATACTTTTGCTTTAAACAGCAGAAACCATGCTCCAACCGGTCCATAGCCATCCTTGAAACGAGAAGGCGTGAAACGGTTTTCCATCATGGTCAGAGTAGCACCAACCTGAGCTGCCAGGGTGTAGGTGGATCCGGCATTCCAGATTGGATACCAGGCGCGGCCTTTACCCTCACCGGTAGAACGCGGACGGAAGATATTTACCGCACCACCGCACGCAACGACGGCAGTTTTACATTTGATGACATATACTTTGTTTTCTCTGGTGGAGAAACCTGCCGCGCCAGCAATCTGGTTTGGCTTATTTTTGTCAAGAAACAGCTTTACGATAAACACACGCTCAAGCATATTATCAGCACCAAGAGCAGTAGCTGCTGGCTCAGCAACGATGCATTTATACGACTCACCGTTGATCATGATCTGCCATTTTCCTGTGCGTACAGGGGTTCCGCCCTCACGCAGAGTCGGAGCTGGCTTGGCACCATCGAGGTTCTCGCCATCATCACTTTTCTTCCAGACGGGAAGGCCCCATTCCTCGAACAGCTTTACAGATTCATCCACGTGGCGACCACAGTCATAAATGAGATCTTCACGGACTACGCCCATGAGGTCGTTGCGGACCATCTTTACGTAGCTTTCAATTGGGTTTTCACCAACATAGGTGTTAATGGCTGAAAGCCCCTGAGCAACAGCACCGGAACGCTCAATACATGCTTTGTCAACCAACAGAATTTTCATGTCTTCAGGGGCCCACTTCTTGATCTCGAATGCAGTACCGCATGCTGCCATACCACCGCCAACAATCAGGGCATCCACGTCCATTTCTACAACTTCAGGATCCACTACGGCGTTGAGTTCACCTTTTGGTTTGTTTGGTAATGCCATATTCAAATCTCCTTTTGAATAAAAGATTTTAAGATTTCACCTAATCCTACTTAGGGGGTCGGAAGATCTGACTCAAGGAGCAGACATTCATCATCAAGGTTTGCGCCTTTTTCACCCGCATAAGCATTGGCAGCACCCTCAGCCGTGGTGCGAATCGGGAACTTGAAGCGTTTCATAACGCCATTGCGGAACTTAACCGTCCACATAATGGAATCGGATGAACGCATCGGATGTACCTGCCCGCCCATCGGTACGAAGTCATCGTAACCGCGAACAAAGATTGCGCCCGTCGGGCAAATCTTTACGCAGGAATAGCATTCCCAGCATGCGTCCGGCTCTTGATTGTAAGCCTTCATCTCCTCAACGTTGAGTACCATCAAGTCGTTGGGGCAGATGTACATACATGCAGTCTTGTCACCGCCTTTACAGCCGTCACATTTATCAGGCTCTACATAACTTGGCATTTAACTACCTCCTCAGTTAGTTTTAACTGTTGTGGCCCTGAACTGACAGGACCCACTTAAACCGAAACAAATCCTTTACAGCAATTGTTTTTGCACCCGCTAGGCAGCTCTTCAAGAAGAGGCAGCTAACAGGTTGATATAACTCCCAATAAAACCGAAAAAATTCTGGTAACAAATGACGCCAAAAAAAATGAACGCTCATTCATTTTTCCAAGAATTTTCTTATAAAATGTAACCTGGTAATTGTCAAGGAAATTAATTTTTTGACAGCGCTCTCAATCGTAAGAATGGCGAGCCAAAACCTCTCGTGGTTTGGCACCGTCTGCTGGACCGACGACTCCCTCTTTTTCCATCATTTCTATGATTCGCGCAGCCCTGTTATAGCCAATTCTCAGCCGTCTTTGAACCATTGAAATTGAGGCCTGCCCAGACTCGCAGACAATGGCGACCGCTTCATCATAGCGTTCATCGTGTTCCTCAGCGTTTTGAAAACCTGCAGATGCTCCATCGTCTTCTACCTGTTCGAGCACCGATTCATCATAGGTTGCTTCGCCCTGTTTTTTTAGAAATGAGACCAGATCTGCCGTTTCCTGCTCAGATATATAGGAACCATGCACCCGCTGAATTGCTGATGATCCCGGGGGCATGTAAAGCATATCTCCCATCCCCAGGAGATGTTCTGCACCGGAAGTATC
>JABDPQ010000337.1 GCA_013042695.1 Desulfobacterales bacterium
ACCATATTCTGCAACTGAGCGCAGACGCGTCATTGGAGTCCTCAGATCGTGGGCGACATTGTCAAGCGACTGCTGCATCTCGTTGATAAGTTGCCTGTTTTGTCTCAGTATGGTGTTTAATCGTCTACATATATCGTCATAACTTCTCGTTTCGCCAGCAAACACGTACAACAGCTCTGTTTGACCCGATTCTATTTTGGACAATTCTTTCGACAGTTTATTAAGCGGTCGCAAACTGGACCTGTAGCTCCTAAATGACAGGAGTATCGCGATCGCAAGTGCAGGAATGGCTGCAAGGAAGAAGAGGTGCATAAGACGGGTGTATATCTGAAACAAATTACCATCCTGTCTCCCCACCTGGATAATAACATCAGCAGCTGGAGAGACCGATAAAACGTTCCACACCAATGCAGTTTGCTGCTCTTGTTGTTGATCCAAGCGAATCCAAAATCCCGTTGTAAGCGGATCAAGAAGGGCAATATTTTTGAAGTCAAGAGTATTATCAGAAGATACAGAGAATAACAAATGCTCATCATTTTTAATAACTCGAGCAAAGGCAAGATCACCGAGGGCGCCTTCAGTAAAGCCTGATGAATAGACATCGGGGCCGAGAAATAACAGCGGGTTGCGCTGAAGAAATAATTCCAGAGATTGACCAAGATCGTCTTTGATGGCCTGGTGAAAATTACTTTTTATCGAGTAAAGCAGAAGTGCTAAAAAAAGCAGCTGCAGGAACCAGAACACCAAGACAGTAAGCGAAAAAACCAGTTTGCCATCCTGTAACAGTTTATTTCCCAGTTGTTTTAAGCACATACCCCATTCCTCTGACGGTATGTATGAGCTTCTGATCATAGTCTCTATCAATCTTATTGCGCAGTCTGCAGACCAGTACGTCGACGACATTGGTCTGGGGATCAAAAGAGTAATCATAGACCCGTTCGAGAATTGATGTTTTTGATATGACAATTTCTGGATTCTGCATCATATGCTCAAGCAGCCCATATTCTTTGGCCGGCAAGTCGATTTTATCTTCTCCTCGATAGACCTCACGGCGCAATACATCAATGGTTAGATCGTTATAGTGTAATTTCGTCGGCTCTGCATGTTTTTTGTCCCGTCTGATTAACGCCTGTATCCGAGCCAATAGTTCACTAAAGGAGAATGGCTTGACCATATAGTCGTCTCCTCCTCGCTGGAGCCCCTTTATTCTATCATCGACAGATTGTTTGGCACTGAGAATTAAAAACGGGGTATGCACTTTTTTGAGGCGCAATTGTTCAATCAGGCTCAGCCCATCAAGGCCAGGCAGCATCAAATCAATTATTGCCGCGTCATAGGCTTTCGATAAGCCATATTCGAGGCCACTCTGACCATCATGACAGATATCCACAGAAAAACCGGCCTCACGCATGCCTTTGCCAATGAAGGTGGCGATTTTCTTATCGTCCTCAACAATCAGTACCTTCATGTCATTATCTCCTTCCGCACTATCCTTACAACCGAATAACCGAACAATGTCTTCCGGTTACCCCGTTGCCCGTCCTGCAAGCCCGGCGATAACTGAAATAATTTTCTGAGCAGCTCGTGCACTGTCTGAAAATGTCGATTTTTCTCTCATCAAGCCCCGCTCCAAGAAGCTGCTCTGTTGATATATCCCAGAAATCAAAATAGCATCCATTGATTTGAAAACGGTAGAAGTGCTCTGGCAGTTCCTTGCGGTAATTGATGAATTCAGCACAGCAGGGTCCCAGTGATGGGCCGATATACGCCTGCAGGTTCGCGGGTTTTGTGGCAAATTGCTGTTGCATTATTGCCACCGTTTTTTCAATGATATTGAGAACACTGCCACGCCAGCCGCTATGGATGGCAGCTATTGCCGGTGTGACGGGATCATGGAGCAGCACACCCTGACAATCTGCCTGCTGAATCATCAGGGCAATATTTCGGCGAGCCGTAATCAATGCATCAAATCCATTAACTTCCTCATCGGTCTCAAAATCATCATGCACCACGTAGACCCTGTCTTGATGTATCTGTTCAGTGCTCACCAGAATTTCAGCCTGCATCCATTTCTTGACTCGTTGACGATTAATCGCCACATGGAGCGGATTATCCCCCACATGCCAGCTCATATTAAGCGAGTCAAATTGATCCCGGCTCACCCCTCCACTGCACCCAAAGAAGCAAACCTGACATCCGCCCCCTGCAGATTTTATACGCTCGATCATAAGATTATCTGACGTGCTGATAGGTTTTATATACAAACTGTGAATAGAGACATCCTTTTCGTTCTAGGCGTTATCGCGCTTTTCATGGTTAAAGCAACTTTTGAAAAGATTCAACAAAAAAAGGGGCCTTCTTCACTGTGTAAGAAGGCCCCCTTTTTTACATAAAGCAAAAACAGTATTAATTCTTAGAAAAACACCTCAAAAGTCAGGTAAATCTGATCTGCACTTTCTACCGGATCCATACCCAGCATCTGCAGAGCCATAAGATCCTGAGCGTTGCCAAGATCATACGGTTTAACGTTCCAGTCGCCGGACCCTGAATAATCGTATTCGTAGTGCTGATATCCCAGGCGAATAAATGCCCTGCCGTACTTGGAGATAGCTTCACCGGCTGGAATATCATAGATACTGTAAATTTCAAACACATTTCCGCGGGTCGCCAGTTTTGACTGATAGATATCGTCATATGCTGGTGTGAACGCCACCCAGTATTCTGAACCGTAGTTCCACTCTGCGCCAAGCTTGAAGCCGATATTGTCAAAATCATAGCGCACACCGGCATACAGGGCATAGCCATTTTCATCATCGGTGTTCGGCCCGGAGAGGCCCATCATCATAGCTGGAAGATCGTTGAACATGCCGTTGCCATTCGGCTTTGTCTGCGACCAGCCTCCTGAAATGAAATAACGCCAGTTGGCAATCTGGTCCTGGTAAACGGCATCAGTATGGAACAGGTTACCGATATTCAGCCGATCACCAAATCCAGTGGCATCTCCAATGGTGGCATTGGTAAGCACATCCTGAAAATTAGGATAATTAAAGGCGTTAAATACCCCGAAGGCCTGCAGGTTGATCAATCGGGTACCTTTGTGGGCGATATCCCAGTTAAACCCGGCAAAATCAGTGTCATTGATGCGGTTGTCCTGGAGCAGGCCATCTTCAAAACCGCGACCGTAGCAGAAACGGAATTTACCGGAACCGAGTGCCTCGTTGCTCCAGTTATAGCCATAGCCTAGGGTAAAACCGTCAAAGGCATAGTTGAAGAAGGCAACAGGCGTTGCCAATCTCTCATCGGTTCCCAGACGGACCTGCGAGGGAGGGCCATCTGTTGTCGGCCTTCGGCCTATTGAAAACCAGACCGGGGCGCCACCGATATTGTTCCAGTTGACAATTGCCCTGTCCACATAAAGCGCACTGTCGCCAATCGGTGTTCTCGTAACATTGCCGTCAAAGACCGGCCTGATTTCACCCGAGTCATCACTCCAGGCAGACTGCATGCCCCAGGTTTTGTACATCGCCAGTCGTCCTTTAAACTCGACGTTTTCAGTTGCCTTAACCCGCATATTCAGCCTGAAGCGGTTGGTCCACAAAGAGTCATTTTTCAGCTCACGACCAAATACCGTATCGGCGTTGTAATAATCGTAGCGTGCCCTGAAGTCGCCATACAGCTTGAACCGTGATGCCAAATCCCAATCCTCAGCTCGTTCGTCGAAGTCATCAAACGAATCAGAGAGGTCCTCCAATTGCGCGGAAGTCGCTTTGTCCACTTCCGCCTGCTTACCCATTGCCGCCTTCAATTCTTCAAGCTGCCTGCTCAATTCCTCGATTTTTCGCTCCAGGTCTTGAACATTGGGACCACCGCTGGCCATTGATACAGCTGGAAGAACGAAGAGGCCGGCCAGAGCAAGAACTGAAAGTTTCTTTACCATTCTCTCCCCCCTTTCCTTGTTTCTTCTTCTTAGCATAGGCAAGCTCATCTTGAAAGACAGCCCGCCACCTGACTGCAATCTCTCTTTCTTGATTCTATTTAACAAAATAATTATTTTATTTAAAGCTTAATTTTTTTCAGATCTCCACTCGCATTAAAATATATCATTAATTCGAACTTGTTGATAGTGATTTTTAGGTTGAATTTATTGTACATACGGCTGCATAATAATTTAGATAACTGCTCGCTCCCAGATTATGATTTCTTTGTCAGCAATGGATTAATTCGCTACTATCTGTAAAATTGTCTTGCCTAAATGGGCAAATCTATACTACCCAGTCGTCTACCGTATCGATTTATTTATGGAAAAGCATATTATCTTAACGGCCTTTGGAACTTCGACCCAGGCACAAACAACGTATGATCATCTCCATAGCCTGATAACGCCTCGATTTCCTGATTCCCAGTTCCACTGGACCTGTTCTTCGCCGGTGATTCGCCGAAATATCAACAAAATCGGTGATGCTCAGATCTATTCCCTGTCAGAGTTGATCAGTCAGCTCAATGGAAGCTCCAAGAATCAAATTGTTATCCAATCCATGCATGTCCTGCCAGGCCACGAGTTTCATCGGATGGTTAGGGAAAGCCAGCAAACATCAATTATGAGCGCTATCGGCATGCCGTTGCTCAGCACCCCTGATGACTACCATCGTGTGAGCGATTGTTTAATGCCGCTGATGGCCTCAAACAAGAAGAGAGCAATTGTAATCCTTGGCCATGGAACGACTCATCCCTGTTGGACAGGATACCCTGCACTTGAGCGTGTTCTTCGAAAACGGGCAGGTTCGCACATCTTTGTTGCCGCACTGGAGAACTATCCACATTCGGGGTCGGTTATCGAAGAAATTATTGCCAGCGGCTACCAGGAGATTTTGCTCATTCCATTCTTGATGGTTGCCGGCATGCATTTTCTCAGAGATATCAGCGGAAATTCGCCTCAATCATGGAAATCTCTCTGCAGACAGAATAATATACGGCTGATTCTTCATGAACAGGGATTAGGAATGCTTCCAGGCATCGCTGATATTTTCAGCGATCACCTAAAACAGGCTTTTGGTTCATTGAATCAACAACAATGAAACATGGTTGCTTCCGCCTGAGAATTTTTATTGTCTGACAAAGCCCTGATGGCCAACCATCAAGCTGATAATTGATGACCAAGAAAATTAGCAGATGTCCTTCACCGTCATTATAGTTAGGCTATTGCTTTTGTGCACGGCAGGCGGTGACAAGCCGCGGGACTGCCAAAGATTCCAAAAAAACGATTTAAATTGAGATGCATACTAAGCGCACAGATGGTCATTTTACATTGCTCATCACTCTGATCTGCTTTATTGCCTGCAGCATGGTTCCATTGACTCTGTCAGCAATGAGCGAGAGGTCTGCAACGCTGCTGGAACAGACGATTATCTCCCTTCACAAGGTCAGGATCAGCATCTCTGAGAGTCAATTGGCCAAGACTGAGCAGGCCCAGCAATCACCAAATTCCAGCGAGGATGTTTTGCTCTTCATCTCGTATCTTGACGGCAGAATTTACTCCTATTGCCAAGAGCTCTTGCTCATCCGTGGCCCCGAAGGTTTGGCCGGTTTGCCCTGTCCGGGCAGTACAGGCGGCGCGCCTGGAACACCCCAATTTGAACCGGTGCCAAATACATCTGGCCAAACGAGTGGTGAAAAGGTAGCTCAGTTAGAAAACGATTTCAATGCCGCCCTCGGCGAGTTTGACGACATGCTGCTTGAAGAGCAGGAAACGGTCGCTGCTCACATACCAAAACAGCGGGAAAACAGTAACTCTGGCAGTTCAACATATGATGCAGAAAAAGGTCTTCCAACCTGGCAAACTTCTGGTAAACCCTCTTCACCAGATCAGCAAGCGGGCACGGACGGAGCTCAAACAGGTACCTCGCAGGACTCCGCCAAAAGTGCCAATAAAAACGGCGCAGGCAGAGGTAAGAAAAATCAGACAAAACTGCCGTCAACAGACGGTCAAAAAGATTTGTCAAAGGACGATGACGACATTGTTGCACGACAGTTGCGGGAAGCAGCTGAACAGGAAACAGATCCAGAAATTAAAGCAAAATTATGGGACGAGTATCGAAAATACAAAGAAGGAACCAAATGAGAGACGACACCGCAACACAAACGTTACCCGTGAAAAAACTCTTTGAGTTCACTTTTTTTAACCTCTTGCTTGCTGTCATGTTAGTAATGGCAAGCAGCTGTGCAACGATTCCGGGAACACAGGTAGGTGATCAAGTGGCTCCGATTGTACCTGCTAATGAACTGAGCGATGCAGAACTGCTCAATGTCTCTGTCCAGGTTTTTGACCCTGGACAATTACCCGAAGATCCAGACAAAAAGAATGGCTTATCAGCTGAAATCAGAGAAGCCGAATCCCGCTTTGCCCCCATCCACCTCAAACACACATTACAACGGACCGGATACTGGGGCGTCGTCAGAGTCGTTCCAGACAATGATATCGGCTCTGAGGTTCTCGTTCAGGGGAAGATTGAACACTCAGATGGCGAAAACGCGGTTCTTCACATCATGGTTTCAGACGCCAGAAATGTTGTCTGGTTTCAGCATACCTATGCCGAAACTGCCAGGCCTGAAGAACACAATAGTGTCGAACCGGAAAAGCAAGATGTGTTTCAAGATCTGTTCAATTCAATTGCCAATGATATCGCCATCTATCGAAACAGCCTGAGCCCATCTGAGATAGCTGAAATTAGGCAGGTTGCCGCGCTCAAATATGCCTACTCCATGGCGCCCGATGCATTTGCATCCTATCTGACAGAGACTCCGGAGGGAAGAGTGGCAATCCAGAGGCTGCCTGCTGAAAACGATCCGATGTTTGACCGAGTTGAGGCGGTGAAGGTCCGTGATGATTTACTCGTCGATACAATTAATGACTATTATGACATTTATTATCAAGATCTTTGGGAACCTTATTCCAGCTGGCGCAGGTACAGGCATGAAGAAGTGGCAACGCTGCGCAAACTCGAACGCGAAGCGCTGACCAAACAACTTCTTGGCATCACCGCTATTGTCGGCGCCATCGCCCTTGGAGCGTCTGGTGACTATGAAACTGCGGTTCGCACTCGACCTCTGCAAGACATCTTAATCGCCGGTGGTGCCTACTCGGTCTATAGCGGCTATCAAACCCGTCAAGAAAGCAAAATAAATAAAGATGCAATCGAAGAACTGGGGGCATCATTTAGTTCTGAGGCTGAACCCCTGACAATTGAAGTGGAAGGCAAAACGATCCGCCTCACGGGGTCTGCAGAACAACAGTATGCAAAGTGGCGCAGTATGTTGAAGCAGATATATGCCCAGGAAACCGGTTTGATACCGCAATCTGATAGCGTCCCGGGATTTCAATCTCCTGCCTCGCTTGAAACTGAGCCATGACGGGCAGCGACCCTCAGGGACAACGCAGAGATATCAAGGGGCAACTGTCTCCACCAGACACCGCAGCTGAAACAAGAGCCGCAAGTCAGAAACGGTATGGACTTCTGCTCACTGTGGCGGGTTTTTTAATTCTCGTTATTGGCTCTGCCGCAGTACTTTTTCTGCTGCCAACACAGCAGAGTGATCCCCCTGAAACATTTCGCTCTGCGCTGCCGCCGGCTGTCCCTTCTGCTGAGCAACAAGCAGCAGCTCCTGCTGAAAACCATGAACGCACTGAGACCATAAAGGCGCAGGAGGAGATATTATCTTTAAAAATTAAGGCAGAATCAGAAGCAATAACCATGTGGGCCGAGACCGACTATCAAGCAATTCGTACCACCATAACCCGGGCAAATGAAGCTCTTGCAGAGGAAAAATACCCTCAGGCAACCGAGCTCTACCAGCAGGCAGCAGGTGATCTGCAGCTCCTGCTCGATGCAAAGCAGGAGATGTATCAAGCTGCTATTGAAAACGGACTGCAAGCGCTGTCAGAAGCAAATGGCCAGGAAGCAAAAAGACTCTTCGAACAAGCGCTGGCAATTGACCCTTTGAGCACAGAAGCTCAAGTGGGAATTAAACGGGCTGCATCGATAACTGCAGTAGCCGGATTATACCAGGAAGCCCAAGCACTCGAAAAAACCGGTAATTTGACAGAGGCTGCTGCAAAACTTGAAGATCTCCTCGCTCTTGACAAACGCTACAAGCCTGCAGCAGTGGCGCTGGAAAGAATAGAGGCTGAAATACATAAACAATCATTTCAAACAGAAATGAACTCGCTTCTCAAGGCTATCGAGAATAAAGATCTTGCAACAGCCAGACGTTCGTTTGCATCTCTAAAAAACCTGGGGATAAATCAGGATCAGATTGATCAGGCAGGGAAATTGCTTGCCGAAGAAGAGGAGTCAGTCTTTATTGCGACTCACCGGCAGATTGCCGATAATCAGCGAGAGGCCGAGCAATGGCAGCAGGCTCTTGCGACCTATACTACTATCCTGGCCGTTGCTCCTGATGCTTTGTTTGCTGTTAATGGCAGAACCGAAACCACCAAGCGCTCAGAGCTTGATTCAGCTTTGAGCGATGCGATCAGCAGCCCACATCGTCTGCAGGATGAGAAACAAAGGACTGCTGCGGCGCAATTGCTGGCCTATGCCAAGCAGGTTAACCCAGTAGGCCCTCGGCTCAAATCTCAAATAGACACGCTTGAGATTTTGATAACGAAGGCTGGAACACCAGTCACCATTATCCTTGAATCTGACAATGAAACCGATATTACCATCTACCATGTAGGGAGAATCGGTGCGTTCTTTTCTAAGCAAATCAATCTCAAACCGGGATCTTATACCGTCGTTGGTAGTAAAATTGGCTACCGTGATGTGAGGAAAACCATTGAAATCGGCCCAGACGAGTCAGCTAATCGGTTTTTTATCAGGTGTGAGGAACCAATTTGAAACGATTTATTACTGTCAATCAGCTTGATGGCACAGAACAACAGTTTACAGATGCCGACTTGCCATTGACCGTCGGCTCAGGATCCGACAGCCATATCAGAATACCTGAGTCCGATATAATTGCCGCCTATATTGGTGATGCACAAGGCCACTTGTTCATTCAGGCTGCCCCGCATACCGCCACGTCATTGTTCCATAATGACCGCCTCCTGACAGAATCTGTCTGGCTTAAATCAAAAGATCAATTGAGCAGTGAGTCTTCTGTGGTTCACTACGAACTCAGCGGTGACCGTATTGTATTTTCTGTATTTACCTCTTCTTCCAAATCAGCAATACCGACATTGTTACCGCCAGAGGATCCGCCTCCGGGACGAATGGCTGATGATGGATCCAGCGAACAGATTCCTGTCGAGATAACGGGAGCAACAACTATCTCGAAAGGCAAAAAAATGGCCATTGGGGCTATCTGTCTGAGTTTTCTGCTTCTTGGGTGCGCAGTTCTCTTTGTACTCTCAGCCCGTCCCCTTGAACTTGAGATAACCCCTGATCCCGATGCTGTTTCGGTCTCAGGTTTCCCTCCTGCAATCAGAATCGGAACTCGATATCTTGGCCTGCCGGGCAACTATTTTATTACTATCAAGAAAAAGGGTTATGTTACATTTGAACAAGATGTCGCCGTCGATAAAACCTTGAATAATCGTTTCTCTGTCAATCTCGAGAAACTACCGGGAATCTTGCATCTTTTAGTGACTCCGGCTGATGGGGTAGCGGTCTATTCAGGCGAGGAACTTATCGGCACGACGCCGCCAAACAAGCTGAAAATTGCCCCAGGGCTGCACCGGCTCACACTTTTCAAAGAGTGGTATCAACCGTTTAAAACTGAAATTACCATAGAAGGAAAAGAGGAGGTGCAAAACATTGAGACAACCTTACAGCCGGACTGGTCCGACATTACGATTACCTCAGATCCAACAGGGGCAGAGGTAATCATAGATGACGCCACCTTGGGCAGCACACCTCTGAGTCATAAACTTCTCAGTGGCAATCATGCAATATTGCTCAAAAAAGAATCTTTTTCTGACTCACTTCGAACCATCACGGTAACGGCAGGTTCAGACGAAACCTATAACTTCAATTTGCAACTGTTACCCGGTAAGCTTTCCCTGGCCAGCACGCCTACGGGTGCAGTGGTCAGCATAGACGAGCAATACAAAGGGACAACGCCCGTGGATCTCACACTGCCGTCTGCTGTTGAACATGGTATTAAACTATCCTCTCCGGGGTTCACGCCTCTGGAATATCAGCTCATGCTGTCACCGGGCGAAAAAAAGGAACTGCGGCTCAATCTGGAACAGGAACGCGGTGTTGTTTACCTGACAACGACCCCTGTAAACGCCATAATAACTATCAATGGAAAGCGTTACAGCAATGCTCAAGGCAGGCTGACGCTTCCGACTGCACCCCAGAAACTGCTAGTCAGTTCTCCGGGTTACAAGAGTGTCTCTCGAACGATCATGCCCAAATTCGGCTTTTCTCAGCAGATTTCAATCGACTTGACACCTGATAGTAACATTGCAGCAGCCAGCTCAGAATCGATCCAGCAGAAGATACCTCTCAAAACTGCCTCAGGCCAGAAACTTCTCTATGTGGAACCATCGCCATTTACCATGGGAGCGCCGCGCCGTGAACCAGGCCGGCGGGCCAACGAGCGAGAACGGTTGGTGATCATGAAAAAGCCGTTTTATATTAGTGAGAAACTGGTCACCAATCGTGAGTATCGAAGGTTTAACAGCAAGCATGACTCCGGTGAATTTGGTGGTCACTCATTAAACGGCGATACACAGCCAGTTGTCACTATCACCTGGAACGATGCAGTTGGTTATCTAAACTGGCTCAGTGAGCAGGATAATCTGCAGCCATTCTATCTCAAAAAAGGCGAAACATTCATAGCGGTTTCTCCGCCCACCACTGGTTATCGGCTGCCAACCGAGGCTGAGTGGGCCTTCAGCGCCCGCCAGGTTGGAAGTCCGAGAACGCAGCGCTATCCATGGAGTGGCGGATTTCCTCCCAGAACCGTGATCGCCAACTTTGCTGATGAGTCAGCAAGAACCATATTGCCAATGGTGATAAACGGCTACAACGATACCTACCCTGTCACCTCTCCGGTCGGCTCTTTTCCCCCCAACAAAGGGGGGTTTTATGATATGAGCGGCAATGCTTCCGAGTGGTGTCACGACTATTACTCGGCCTATACCAGCACGCTTACCAACATTGCCGATCCGCTCGGTCCTTCCAGCGGCTCCCACAATGTTATCAGAGGATCAAACTGGAAAGATGGTTCCGTAACTGAGCTGAGACTGAGCTACCGGGCATATCACAAAGAAGCCAGAAACAATGTCGGCTTCAGGATCGCAAGATATCCATGATCAGAATGTTGACACTGCTCATACTCCTCATTTTCAGTCCATTATTGTGGGCACAGGATCAACCCGAACCCAAAACCAGTGATTCTGCTTCTCAAAAAGAGACTCCGAAGAAGCAAGATCAAAGCGAAACAACGATCTGGCCAAAGTCATTCCAGCCGAGTCAGGAGATAGGTGCTGATTCTCAAATATCCTTTCCAACCGATATCTAAAATTGCCATGAACAGACAACAACTCCCTACCGAACTAATCTTTCAGGTATTCACCCTCTTGATCTCTTTCATTATCGTTCATGCAACGTACGTCACCATCGTGCGACCGAAGGCTGCCCAATTTATTGCCTTTGAACAACAACTATTGGCAGAAGACCCCAATTATGTCCAACAACGAAATTTCTATGTCGTCATCAAAGACTACGAGCAAGAGGCATGTTTTATCCTGATGTTCTGGGCCATTGCCATTCTTGGTTTAAAAGGAACCTCCGGATACCGGCAGAAACAGCTTCTCAATAATGACATTCTGCAGCTGCCGGCAACGTTGCCAATTGGCCCCGAAGATACTCGCAGCCTTCTTGATCATCTTGGCAAATTGACGCATCCGACGAACAATTATTTGCTTCCACGGGCCCTTCGCCTCGGCATTCAACGTTTTGGCGTAACCGGCAACATTCAAGACAGCGCAACGGCTGTACGGGATCTTTGTGAATCCGAGATGGAAAGGCAGGAATCAGAGCTGTCAATTATCAGATATATCGCCTGGGCCATACCATCTGTTGGCTTTATCGGTACTGTTCGCGGTATCGGTTCAGCTCTGGGCCAGGCAAATCGAGCTGTTGAAGGAGATATTACCGGAGTTACCCAAAGTCTTGGTGTAGCCTTCAATTCGACCTTTATCGCTCTTATCATTTCAATAGTACTGATGTTTTTTATCCACCAACTGCAACTGTACCAGGAACGACTTGTACTGGACAGTGAATCGTACTGTAACGAAAATCTCATCGCTCGTCTGCGAACCAAGCCGCTCCCCTGAGTTGACCATGGCATCATTTTCACGACGCACCACCTCAAGCTTTAGTCTTTCCTTCCTGGACATCATGTTTTGCGGATTTGGGGCTGTTGTGCTGTTGGTCCTTTTGATAAATTCAAACACCATCACCCTGCGTCAGAATCGTGTCTCTGAGCTCCGCTCCGAGATGTTGCAAGAAGAGATGGAACGTCGTCTGACGCATCAACACCTGGAACAACAACGTCTGGAAATCACCACTATTCAGCATAGCACCAGGCTGGTGCAAAATTCCTATGATGCGATTCTCGACGAGATACGGCGAGTCAGACAAGCAACAATTACCGCATCAGAGAAAGAGGAAATTCAGCAAAAGATCGTTTCCCTGCAGGAAGAGCTTAAAGCTCTTGAAAAGAAATCCCAAGAACTTGCCAAGAAGACGGAGATAGAGCAGCAGGCTGGGAAACAGGTCAGGTCCTTTATTGGGAAGGGCAATCGTCAATACCTTACTGGCCTGAAACTTGATGGCAAAAGAGTTCTCATTCTCGTTGATTCTTCTGCATCAATGCTGGATAGAAAAATTGTTGATATTATCCGTCGAAAGGTCCTTGACGAACCGAGCCGCCGGGCGGCGCCGAAGTGGCAGAAAGCACTATCCACGGTTGAATGGCTCGTTGCCAATCTCCCTCCCACGAGCTCAATACAACTGTTTCATTTCAACACGTCAATGACTCCACTTGCTGAAGAAAAGAGCAGCTGGATTCCGGTTACAGAATTCAGCCGGATAAATACCATACTGGCTGAGCTTAAAAAGGTGGCACCCCTCGGTGGTACTAATCTAGAGGAGGTATTTCTCAAAGCACGAACGATCATACCTCCGCCTGACAACATTGTATTGCTTACCGATGGTTTACCAACCCAGGGGAGACGTGGCAAACGGTCCAAAACTATCGATGGTGCAGGTCGTCTCAAACTCTATGAGCAGGCAATAAAGAGCCTTCCTGCGAAGACCCCGGTCAATACGATTCTATTTCCTATGGAAGGTGATCCACTGGCGCCGTCACTCTTCTGGAAACTGGCCATAGACTCGGGTGGTTCTTTCTTCACACCAACCAGGGATTGGCCATGAAAAAGAAACGCCGTTCCTTTGAAATCTTCAGCCTTTCGTTTCTCGATGTGATTTCCTGCGGTTTTGGGGCAATTGTCCTGCTTCTGGTAATCATGAAAATTTCTGAGCCGGCAGTAATCGAAAACACCACCCAGGATATTCAGGCCAAGATAGAGCAGTATAAAAACGATTCTGAGACGCTTAAAAAGGAATCTGCCATTCTTTTTCAGACCATTGAAAAATTACTCGTAACTAGCGATGATCTTCAGAACCAATTAACTGAACTGCGGCAGGAGCTCTCCCAGGCGAAAAAGAATAAAGAAGTGGCAACCATAGAACAATCTTCCCATGAGGTTATCATCAAACAGCTCTTCCGTGCTCGACAGGAACTGACCGAGGAGATGCAGAGGCTCCAGGGAAAAAAATCGCCATCTCGCCCTGATGCTCCGATTGGCGGGGTACCTGTTGACAGTGAATATATCATTTTTGTCATCGATACGTCCGGCTCAATGCAGCAATTCGC
>JABDPQ010000340.1 GCA_013042695.1 Desulfobacterales bacterium
CTACAGTCATTAGTACTGCTAATGGGAAATTTTGTTGCCCCCCTCAAATTGCCGCGATCCTCTTTGACAAATTTAAAGACCTTGCACGCAAAGCGAAGGAGAACTGTTTATCTGCGCCAGACACGCAGCTAGTCTCAGTCTCTCAGGGCCTCACTCGTAGAGAAAAACAGATACTTGGGCTGATGACGAATGGTCTCTCCAACAAGGAAATTGCCAAGGCATTGGTTATCGAGGTGTCAACTGTAAAAAATCATGTACACAATATTCTCGTAAAGCTTGAAGTGCACAACCGAATACAGGCGGTCGCATTATTGAAAAGAGAAGAACAACTCAACAGTATCGGAACTATTGATGCATTGCGTGCCGGAGAGGCCTATTGCTAATTTTCATTTTTCCTTTGGTCCGTCCTGTATCTAAATTACATCTTTTGATCTATTTCTTGCGCCTTCTGATTAGTTAATAATAAGGCCAAACGGCAATAAAGAAGGCTTCGCTGTGGGAACACTAAGGTGTCTGATCTCAAATATACCGCAGAAACTTTTATCGGATATCGTTCTGGACAGCGTACAGCAACACCTAGACATCGAGGTCGTTGCAGATGCAATCGTCGATGACGACATCCCAGCCTTGGTCAAAAAAGAATCAGTCGACGTATTATTGCTTGGGTTCGCGAGGGATAGGTTACCGAAAATTTGTAATCAAGTATTCATTAGCGACCCGAATCTTTTGGTTGTCGGTCTAGTTGACGACGGGAGGGGTGCGGCAATATTTGTCAATGATATAGGGCCTGGTGAACTGGTTGACATTATAAGTACCTTGCGTCCGGACCGAACAAGGCAGCACCTGAAATAGTCTCGCTTATCTCTAACCGCATTCCATGTCAGATAAGATGTACTAGTTCAGATTTGATCTGAACTAGTACAAATTATCACCTGAAAACGAAAACTCAGACAGTCTTGTTGTTAATTTGCATGCTCAATTGACCCATTTTCACGTGGATTTGCACCGAAGACTTGACCCGGCTAACAGACACCACATCGCTTTATCCTCAATACGCTGGCTCTCCACAGATGGATCAATTTTCAATACAATCAGCGGGTCAGTTTTTAATGCAAATCAACAATAACGTCGTATTATCTGGCGCATTCGCAAAGCCCAGACTTCTTTCTGATGCATATTTCATGTAATCTGCGCCCTTGATTGAAAATCATTTGTACCGACTCCTTTTCTGACTTACTGGAGCGTCTGGTGACGCAGATTGGGGAAGAATTCGCCTTTAGATTTCGGCAGGTACCTTCGCAAAGGAGAATAATAATGTTCAAGCGCGTGGCAGTCATATTGATGGTTTTCCTGCCTGTAGTCGTCTTTACAGGATGTGCAATTCTGGAATCGGCAGAGTCCCCCGGGATACAGGGCGAGTGGATTTCCTCCGATGGCAATGAAATCTTTGTCGAACAAAACGGGACTACATTCATTGCATCTCACAAGAGTGAAGGATATCAGGATTCTGGGAATATTGGGCTCTTTGGTGTCATTAGTTTGAAGATGGGAAATCCAGCTCGTGTATCGGACACCACTGTGAGCGGTGTTGTCACGCCAGATGGTTTGAGGATTAACTGGGATGGAGGTGAGTTTTGGGCGCGTCGCACTGTAAGTGTGGATCCAGTCAAGGGGGATAGACCAGGCTTCATGCTTGCGGGAGAGGAGTCGGCTCCTTCTCATTCTGCAGTACCTTCTGATTCTAATTGTCCTGCCGGCTACAGCACATGGATCACGGATAATATTGACATCTTAGGCAATAAAAAACTGACCGAAATCAGCATACCGGGTTCCCACGACGCAGGTATGTATGAGGCTAATAAGTGCTCATTTGCCGGTGTGGGTGGCCCGACTGCCTGCAATACGAAGACACAGGAAATCACTGTAGGGCAGCAGTTGTATTGTGGCGTCAGGTATTTTGATTTGAGACCCGTGTATACAAAAGATAAGGAATTTTACACGGGACATTTCACCGATAAACTTGGAAATCTCGGGTGCCTTGGCGGCAGTCTTGATGAGATATTGGATGAAGTTGAGGGCTTTTCGTCTAAGAATCCAAGGGAATTGGTCATTCTAAAATTCTCGCATTACTATGACAGAATGAACGATAAGTTTGGTTTTTCCGAACCTGTCTTGACAGAACTTACAGAACTGGTTCAGTTAAAACTCAGCAGGTTGGTAAAGCACAACAGTTCATTGAATCTCATGGCGATGTCGTACGATGACATCCTCGCTTATGGTCGCATAATCGCAGTTTTTGACGAATTGCAAACCGATGATTGGGGCACAGGAATCATTCGTCTCGATAGGTTGCCTGTTTATGATGAATACTCAGAAACAAATGACTTCGAAAAAATGAAAAATAATCAATTTGATAAGCTGAAGGATCATGGCGGGAGTGCCAACGAGTTGTTCTTGTTGTCATGGACTCTTACGCAGAACAAGAAGCAGGCCGCAACCTGCAATCTTGATCCAACAGGAGAGACATCCAGTATTAGAGATCTGGCTATTGTGGCAAACAAGAACTTTAATAGTATTTTGGATGAACAAAATACTATCAATAAGAAAGCGAATATTATCTATACCGATTTTGTGGATGGCTCATCGACCTGGGTGGCAATGCAAACAAACGGGATCACAAATAATCCGGGAAGCATATCGTGTGAGGAGGATGATGATTGCGCGAATGATACATGTGCCCGAAAAGAGGCGGGCGGGGATAATATGATCTGCTGTCCAAGTAATAAATCCGGTATATACGCCGGTTATTCGTACTGTTACGGCATGCTCGACGGCAATAGATGCTGGTCAGATGCGATGTGTGCAAATGGATATTGCAAGGGCAATAGCGGAGGGCTCCAAAAAGGCATTTGTACCTCGAAGCTGGGACCAGGTCAGACATGCGACGTAGATAGTGACTGCGTCAATGATGCATGCGCGCGAAAAGAGGCGGGCGGGGATAATATGATCTGCTGTCCAAGTAATAAATCCGGTATATACGCCGGTTATTCGTACTGTTACGGCATGCAAAACGGTAATAAATGTTGGTCAGATGCCATGTGCGCGAGCGGTCGTTGCAAGGGTAACTGGTCTGGCATAAAAAAAGGAACGTGCGCAAACTGATTGGTGCCAAAGTAACATGTCTCAAATTGGGGTAAAACAGGACACCCATAAATTAAATTACATTACTATTATTCAATCATCTCACTATGCAATTTCACACCCAGGACCCTCTTATAGCAATCAACATCTCTGAAGACCAATAAATACTTTAGTGACCTTCCCCCCGCAAGGGTAACCAAGACAAATGAGAACCTGCACTAAAGCTCAGATGTATCTCACGGTACCTCTATCGCCCGTAGAGCCATCTTCTTGCAACAGAAGACAGAATGTTAGCCCAAAATCTACTTGGACACTGCAAGCTCGAAAGAACGGTTCGATATCCGGTAATTGATGTGAATGATGCTCTGAAATTGGCAGAACAAACAGAGGTTTGATTGGTGCCGATCAGTTGTGAAATTTCGCTGGCAGCTCTATGAGTGGACCCTCCGACTTTATACCCGAGGGTCCCGGCTTGATATCCGCCTAAGCGTCTGACTTCAAAGGGGAAAATTGGTAGCGGGGGCAGGATTTGAACCTACGACCTTCGGGTTATGAGCCCGACGAGCTGCCAGACTGCTCCACCCCGCACCGGTGGCAGGCATAATACTGATTTACTCAACAAGATGCAAGATCAGTACTGCTGTTGTAGCAGCTTTACTA
>JABDPQ010000354.1 GCA_013042695.1 Desulfobacterales bacterium
GGCAAGAGCTGCATAGCGGAACGAAAGGCTCTCGGGAATTTTCTGGATCATACCTTCTGGTGCAATACGATACTTATTGAAACCGAAGCCGCCCGACTCGCTACAGCAATCCTTTTCAATCGATAAGAGTCCACCTGGAATTTCCATGGCTGTCTTACCGTCCAGGATATCAAGAACGGTATCTGGCGTTTGGGAATCAGTTAATGCTTCATAGGGGATCGACATGCAGTGAGTAGGGCTCAGGCCTCGCTGGCAGACAAAACATTCACCGCAGGGGTTGCCCTGATAGACAATGACACGATCACCAACCTTGAATTTGGATCCGGAGGTCACTTCACATATAGTGCCGACCCCTTCATGCCCCTGGTGTTCTTCATCAGAGTGCCACTCCATACGATGTTCTTTGTAGACCTGATGTTCGATACAGATCGGTGCGATTTCAACCTCAACCATTGCATAACCAGAAACGATTTTCGGGTAAGGTACCTCTTTGAGACCTGTTTTCTTCGGTTCGGGGATTGTCAATACGACATTTTTCTTTTCTGTCATGATGCACCTTCCTTTGTCTAAGAGAAAATGGTTAGCCGTTATCAACAGATAACTTCGGAAATCCTGCACTACTTGAGAGCAGGAAAACATCGTTCCCTATCTGTTGAATTAAATTTATCACTAATCAACTTGACAGTGAATTGCATTTGAGGCCATATTATGTGCATTTAAAGCCCTAAGTGTGTTTTTCGGGCACCGAATAAATTTCAGCCTTCCAGTTTGCGGTTATGATCATATCGGAGATCAGATACCAGCCGCCATCCAGGTTATAGTTAATGAATAGTTGAAGGAGTAGCTGACTGATTGAGTTGCGGTCCGAGTCGCCAGAGAAAGACCAGAGTTGACGTCCAAGTAATCCAAGGGTCCAAGGTTTGGGCTGAACGAGTGCGACCGCGGTGGGGACCAAATTCCATTTACCGCTTCCATGTAGATCATCTGATGCTGTATCCATCATGATCGAAGGCCCGAAACCCCAGATAACTTTGCCTGGCCCAGCAGGTAAAAGAAAAACAGAGTAGTTGATATCTCCAAGACCAGTTGCACCAGCACCCTGAAACGGGTTAGGGATTTCTGGAGTACCTGTGACCTCTCCTGGAGTATCAAAGATCGGCAGACTATACACGGCACCGACCGGGTTCTGTATCTTTGCTGCCAGGTCGTCACCACCTTTTTCCGGAGTATAACTGGCGGATGCACAAAATAACAAAAGCACTATTATTGTGAGTAGCGTTATAATCCGGTTAAGCATGGTCTTCTTCTTCACTGATTAAAATGATCGTTTTACGAATGATTTGGCCGAGGACATCTATGGCGCCCATCATGGCCATGAAATTGATGTTTTGATAATAGCTGGAGAGGCACTTATCATTTTCCCAATGTTCGATCCAAAGAAAGGAATTGGGCTCTCTGGCCTCTTCAATAAGCTCCAGACTAATTCGACTTTTTTTAAGCTGGTCAATATTCTTGACCATTTCAAATGCCTGCAAGAATTCAATTCGTTTTCCCGGATTGACTTTAACTAGAAATTCAAATCCGATCATTTTATCTCCTCGTGTTTAAGATGGTGTGAATGTGAGAAGATTTTCAATAATTGTGCCAGGACTATTTGTCTATCAAAGATACCGTTTATATCGTTGAGATTTTGCAGATTTTTTACCGATAGCTAACCGAGTGAATGGTGCGCGAGGGTACACTTTTTGATATTTTCGCGATATTTCGTTACGGAATATCGCGAAAATCGTGTTTCTTTCAGCGGAAAGGTTAAGGAAGAGAAGGATCAGCTCTGGGGTTTTAGCATTCCCATTTTCTCCATCCTGGAGCGAAGGGTTGAGGGGTTGATCTTGAGCATGCGTGCGGCTCCCTTGGGGCCGCTGATCCGCCATTCAGTTACTTCGAGAGCGCTCCGAATGTGATTGCGCTCAACTTCTACAAGGGACAGAAATGCTTTGTCTTCCTGCTGGCTGGACTGCTGCAGATCACCTTCATGCAAGGTAAAGAGGCTGGGCATGTCCTGAAGGGACAACCTTGTTCCTTGGGATGTGATCATGGCTCGCTCGACAATGTTTCGCAGTTCCCGAACATTTCCAGGCCAGGGATAACTTAGCAGTTTTGCCATGTCTGACTCGGAAATTTTTTCCATTTGCTTGCCTAGTTTCTTGTTGAAAAACTGAACAAAATGATCAACCAGGAGGTGTATATCCTCAACGCGTTGCCGTAGTGGCGGTACCGTAATTGGAAAAACATTCAAACGGTAGAACAGGTCGGATCGAAAATTCCCTTCGCTCACCTCTTTATTTAGATCGCGGTTCGTGGCAACAACTATGCGGGCATCTGATTTCAGTGTTTTGGAGCCTCCAACACGTTCGAATTTTCCATCTTGGAGTACACGAAGAAACTTGGCCTGGGTTACCTGGGGCAATTCGCTTACTTCATCAAGAAACAAGGTTCCGCCGTCAGCAAGCTCGAAGCGACCTTTGCGGCGTTGTTGGGCATCCGTGAATGCTCCCCGTTCGTGGCCGAAAAGCTCGCTTTCTATAAGAGTGGAAGTTATGGCAGCACAATTCACTGATATGAAGGGTTTTTTAGAGCGAGGACTACTATCATGGATTGCCCGGGCGACAAGTTCCTTGCCGACCCCGGTTTCACCACAGATCAGAACTGAAGTGTCCGTTTCTGCAACCTGCTTGACACGGGTGAGAACATATAGCAGCGCCTTACTGGAACCAATGATGTCTGTGAACAAGCAGGCTTCCCGAATTTCTGCTTTAAGGTAGATATTCTCTTCTTCTAGCTTTTGTTTCAGTGCCTTAATATCCTGAAACGCCTTGTCCCTTGAGATCTCCGCCTGTTTGCGGGTATTGATATCTGTAGTTGCTTCTAGGACATGTGAGATATTTCCCTGATCGTCCTTGATCGGAAAAGCGATGACGTGGTGCCAGTGCTTGTCCATCTTGTTTTGGAATTCACGCTCATGTATCTCCCCATCCTTGAATGCGAGAAGGGACTGGCAGTCATCACATGGCGTTATTCTGTTTTCAGCAACGGTGTAACATTTTTTGCCGTCCAGGTTTTCATGCGGAAACATCTTCCTGAGCTTTTGATTGGCCCAAACGACAGTCATGTCAGGTTCGAGCAGAACCAGGGCTGAATTAAGAATGGACAGTATACGATCCATTCCCTTTTTTCCCAGATAGTAAGAAAGGCCATAGGGAGTATGAATCTTATCTCTCTTTGTCATAATACTTTTGTAACATGACAAATACATAAGAAAAACCATTCTTTCGACGAGGGTGAATTATATCCTGAAAAAGTATTTCTTGAGAGTAGCAATGGCAGGATAAATAGAGATCTAAGATCAGAGGGTTGAGGAGTTCTTGATAGCCTACATGTACACCTTCCAGTGCGATGGAAAAGGCTAGTATTGGCAATGTTAACCATTTAAGAAAATCTGAAAGTTTAATCTGTTCCTGTATATCTTCGGATGTGTTTCACGGTAAACTTCACTGTCATCCCATATCCCATACAAAACGATGGATCAGCCAGGAAC
>JABDPQ010000361.1 GCA_013042695.1 Desulfobacterales bacterium
ATTCATTGGAATCGTAAATCGATACTCAATGAAGACGGACTGCGTTTTCAGGATGAATTCATCCGCCATAAGGTTCTTGACTTGGTCGGTGATTTAACGTTGCTTGGGTGCCCCATGCTTGGGCATGTTTCAGCTTACAAGGCAGGTCATAGCCAACATCTTGGATTTATGGAAGCAATAGCTGATTCCCCTGAGTGCTGGGAACTTATCGAGTTACGCAATAATGGTTCCCACTCCGTACTCGATCAAATGATGGCCAGCACCAAACTTGCTGGCGATAGGCTTATGCCGTTTTTCAGGCAGCCTAAAGCAATGCCTTCAGTAGCCTAGCCTACTAGCTTCCTCTCTTATTCAATGACAAGCCGTCTTTGGTGTTTCCATGCTTCTCTCAGAATTTACTCTCCTATAATTTTTACCAATACCCGTTTTTTTCGACCTCCGTCAAATTCACCGTAAAAGATTTGCTCCCATGGACCAAAGTCTAGTGCGCCACCTGTTATGGCAACTACCACTTCTCTTCCCATTATCTGCCTTTTTAGGTGGGCATCAGCATTATCTTCATATCCGTTATGTCGATATTGGCTGATTGGCTCATGAGGTGCTAATTTTTCAAGCCAGACGTCATAATCGTGATGCAAGCCTGATTCGTCATCATTGATAAACACTGAGGCAGTTATGTGCATTGCATTTACTAGGATGAGCCCTTCTTTCAGCCCACTTTCATGCAAGCATTTTTCCACCTCGCCGGTGATATTTACAAAACATCTTCTGGTGGGCACTTCGAACCACAATTCTTTTCGATAACTTTTCATCTGTGTTTTCCTCAGCCTTGCTTGTTGTTAGGCGTTTTGTCCACCGCTTAAATGGGTTGATATACTCATTTCATGTATCGCCGCGTTGTATCAGTTTGTTGAATCCTGAACCTGGCTGACCCTACAGTTTAGGAAAATCGTAACCTGATTCGCAACAGTTTATTGCTTGTCGAGAAAGGTTCCCCTTGAATTTATGACAAAAGTATCATAGACATTACGCGTTCTGTGCATACTTATTGTCTGTGACAAACAAAGACATAAAAATTTCTTCTAACTAAGCAAGCTTTAAAGCACCTTTTTTTAGTTATGTTACCTGATACGCAACGTGTTGTAATTACAGGCGTCGGCCTTGCAGCGCCAAACGCAGTCAACCTACCTGAATTTCGCCAAAAAGTACTTAATGGAGAAAGTAATACACAAGAGATTGATTTGCGATATTTTGGTAAGGCACCTGCTGGACTTTGCTCTATACCGGAAACGAAATATCGCAAAAAGAAAGAGAATAAACGAGGTACCCGAGCCGGTTGTCTCGGAGTTTATTGCGCTCACGAGGCTCTTGCAGATGCTGAGCTTGCACCTAATGATTACGATAAAGCGAAAACCGGGGTTTATATTGGCTTAACAGAACATGGAACGGTTGAGACGGAGAACGAGATCTATAACATTAAGGGATATGATTATGATGTTGCCTTCTGGACGCATCATCATAATCCCCGCACCGTACTCAACAATCCTGCTGGCGAGATAACGATGAGTCTGGGAATCACTGGTCCTCATTATTCTATCGGTGCCGCTTGCGCTGCTGGCAATGCCTCACTCATTCAGGGAGTGCAGATGCTTCGCCTTGGTGAGGTGGACCTGGCAATCGCTGGAGGTATTTCTGAGTCTACCGGCTCATTTGGGATTTTTGCAAGTTTTAAGGCCCAAGGAGCGCTTGGTTATGCAGAAGATCCAAGGCAAGCCTGCAGGCCTTTTGATCGAGACAGAAATGGCATTGTCATTTCAGAAGGTGCCTGCATTTACACGCTGGAAACACTTGAAAAGGCAAAGTCACGCGGTGCAAAAATATATGGTGAAATTGTAGGCTACGCGATGAATTCTGATGCCAAGGATTTTGTTCTTCCATTTGGTGAGCGACAAGCTGAATGCATGGCTCTGGCATTAGAAAGGGCGGAGTTGCAGCCTGAAGAGATCGACATTATCTCGACCCATGCCACCGGTACGAAACAGGGCGATATTGAAGAGTGCAAGGCCATTCGAGCCGTTTTTGGCACCAGCGGTACGAGTCATATCAATAATACAAAGAGCATAATTGGTCATGCCATGGGTGCCGCCGGTGTCTTAGAACTTGCTGCGAACCTACCATCGTTTGAGGACAATCTTGTACATCCAACCATCAACATCACCAATCTTGATCCTGAATGTGAACTTAATAATCTTGTTCACTATGGGCCTAAGGCATGTGATTCTATTTCCTCTATATTAAATAATTCTTTTGGGATGGTTGGCATTAATTCTTGTCTTATTGTCAAGAAGCTTGATTTTTAAACAAGAATTTAGAGGATTAACGAAAAAATGTATTAAATTCTTTACTCAAGTATGGTATACAAACTGTTTTGCACAAAAAAAATGGTTGCCACATACCAAGGTGTTGCGCAATCGGACATGAAAATAACACCCCTCACTGGTCGCCGGAGAGTCAAATGACACGTGATAGTATTAAAGATTTAGTTATTGAAATAATTGAAGATATAGATGATGAAGCTGATTTTGATGGTTTAGATTCAGATCAGCCACTGCGTGATCAGCTTGATCTTGATTCCATGGATTTTCTTGATATTGTCATGGAACTTCGCAAACGACACCAGCTCCAAATCCCAGAAGAAGACTATCCGCAGCTTGCTACGCTTACAAGCTGTGTCAACTATCTTGAGCCACTTCTAAAAGACGCTTGATCGGTGCATGTAAAAGCTCTTGTCATTGGTGGAGGACTCTCCGGACTCGCAGCAGCAATTCGCCTAGCAAGATTTCATGATGGAATCCTGCTGTTGGAAAAACACTCGCGCCCGGGTGGACTCAATTCATATTACTATCGAAATAATCGTCTGATTGAGACCGGTTTGCATGCGATCACCAATTATGCTGCGAAAACCGATAAAAAAGCACCGCTTAACAGACTGTTGCGACAGTTAAAGATAAAACGTGATCGTATTGGCTTTCAGCAGCAGATTCGCAGTGAAATATGTTTTCAAGGACAAGAATCACTTTTTTTTTCCAATGATTTTGAAGAATTTCTTGATGAAATACAGGCAAAGTTTCATCAACAAGCACAATCTTTTGCAAGGCTCGTCAGTTATATCGACAGCTTCAATCCTTTTACTCGCTCTCCGTTTTTATCAGCAAGGCAGATAATCTCTGGTTATATAGGCAATCCGCTTCTTGTCGATATGCTTCTTTGCCCCCTTTTTTACTACGGCTCAAGCTGGGAAGATGATATGGATTTTAAACAATTTGTCATCATGTTTCGTTCGATTTATCAGGAAGGCATGTTTCGACCGGCTGGTACCATAAAAGACTTATTGGACTATCTTGTATCTCATCTACAGAATCTTGGGGGCAGCATCCGCTATCAGGCCGGTGTTAAGAGAATTTTAACGAAAAACAACACAGCCACAGGGGTTATTCTTTCAAGTGGAGAAGAGATCAGCTGTGATTTCTTAATCAGTACCATCGGCAGTGAAGAAACTACCGATATACTTGGAGGTGAAAAAAAGCAATCAGCAGATAGACGACTTGGATTTGTCGAAAATATTTTCTTGACAAGGTCTCAAGAGCAGGACTTACTGCCATCAGATAAGACCTGCATTTTTTTTAACACAGCCGATACATTTAGATTCCAAAAGCCCACAAACTATGTTGATCTTACGAGTGGGGTTATTTGTCTGCCCTATAATTTTCATAATCGATCAGCTGCTGATGATTTTATTGAGGTGCGTACCACTCACCTTGCCAATTATGGTTTATGGAATAAAGTGTCTGATGACAAAACGGCATATCTCTCACTCAAGAAAGAGACTGCAGTTCTATCTTGTGCCCAGGCTGAATCGATTATCGGCAAATTTTCACCTGGGATCATCTTCCAGGACAGTTTTACGCCCCTTACCATAAAACGTTTTACAGGTAAGATAGAAGGCGCTATTTATGGCAGTCCAAACAAGGTAAATGACGGTGATATTGGCTTTGACAACCTTTTCCTTGCTGGTACCGATCAGGGGTTTCTCGGTATCGTCGGTGCGATGCTCAGCGGCGTATCTATGGTTAACATGCACATTCTTCCAAAAATCTAATTGAGCCTATCGGCACACATTATATTATCTTGCTATCATGCCCACATCTTTGAAAAATGCCCGTAATGCTTACGACGTCGTCGTCATTGGCTCAGGATTAGGCGGTCTAACAACTGCCAACAGACTTGCCAATTGCGGCCATTCGATTCTTTTGCTTGAACATCACCACAGATTGGGCGGACTTGCCACCTGGTTCAAAAGAAAAGGACATATATTCGATATCTCTTTGCATGGTTTTCCTTATGGCATGATAAAAACATGTAAAAAATATTGGAACCGGCAAATCATGGAATCAATCGTCCAATTGCAAGATATCGTCTTCGATAATCCGCAATTTTCTTTGAGAACGACATTTGACGCGACTGATTTCACCGCTATCTTGGAAAATAAATTTGAGCTTTCCCGTCATCAAATTGATGCCTTTTTTCATAGAATTTCCGGTATGAACTTCTATGATGATCGTGAAATGACCACCCAAGAGCTATTTGAAGACTTCTTCCCAGGTCGAACGGATGTTCACCGCCTGCTCATGGAACCAATCACCTATGCTAATGGTTCAACTCTCGAAGATCCTGCCATTACCTATGGCATTGTCTTCTCAAATTTCATGAATAAAGGAGTATTTACCTTCGAAGGTGGCACAGATCGCTTGATTCACATGATGACAGAAGAACTGGAAAAAAACGGTGTAACTATTTGTACTCGTGCAAAAGTTGAACGAATTGTCATTGAAAACGGCAAAATCAGAGGTGTTGAGGTAAATGGCTCATTTATCTCTGCTCAATCTGTTGTTTCCAATAGCGGCATTACAAATACCATTTATAATCTTGCCGGTATTGAACATTTCTCAGAATTGTTTCTGGAGAAGGCAGAAGGAATTAGAGTAAATAACTCAAGTAGCCAGGTCTACATTGGGGTCAAAGAAGGGTGCACCATAGACAATATAGGCGACCTTATTTTTACTTCGCTGTCACCAGAATTTGATTCGGCGGAATTGCTTGATATTAACACGAGATCAAAAACCTTCTCAGTTTACTATCCTAAGACGAGGCCGGGGCATGAACGGTACACAGTTGTCGCTTCCATGAACAGTCGCTATGATGACTGGGCTTACCTGAGTGATGAAGAATATCAAACAGCCAAGCAGGAAATGGTAGAGAAGACACTTGTTGATCTTCAGCGTTATATCCCAGACATTAAAAATAAAGTGGATTGGATCGAAGCAGCCACGCCGAAAACATTTAATAGGTACACATTACATACAAAAGGCACTTCTTTTGGAACTAAATTTGAAGGTCTCGACGTTTCTCGGACGATCTATAAAGAAGTTGCTGGTCTTTACCATGTCGGATCTGTCGGTATTATTATGTCCGGCTGGCTCGGGGCAATAAATTATGGTGTTATTGTTGCAAGTAGTGTAGATGGGTTTCTCAGAGGACTTTAGCTTAACTGTCAGGAGCGAGATGGATCATTTTACTGGTCAAAAAGTAATTATTACTGGTGCAACCAGGGGTATTGGCAGAGAAATAGCAAAAGCGTTTCTCGATCATGGTGCTCATGTTATCGGATTATACAACAGTAATTCTGAAGCTGCGGATCTCATGCAGAAAGAATGTGAAGGTTCGGGCAAACATATTCAGCTGCACTGCATTAACGTTGCTGATCATTTGCAGGTCCAGAAATTCTTCTCTGAAATAGAAACACAAATTGAAACCATTGATATTCTCATAAATAATGCCGGCATTCGCAAGGATGCGATAGCTGCTTTAATGAGTTTCTCAGAGTGGAATGAAGTACTTGATGTTAATCTGACTGGTACTTTTAATATGAGCAAATTTGCTGTTCCTCTTATGTTGAAACAAAAATTTGGCAGGATCATAAATATAACTTCGCCGGTATCCTATCTTGGTTTTCATGGTCAGGCTAATTATGCAGCATCAAAGGCAGGACAGATTGGGTTCACCAAAACTTTGGCCAGAGAAACAGCACGAAAAAAAATCACGGTAAATTGTGTTTCACCAGGATTTATCAAAACAGATTTAATTAATGACCTGACCACTGAACAGCTGGCTGTTTACAAAAAGATGGTCCCAATGCAACGGTTTGGTACAACTGCTGAAGTAGCAGATGCCGTATTATTTCTTGCTTCCCAAAAAGCTTCATATATTACCGGTGCTGTTCTCGATGTAACAGGTGGGCTCTAACATGCTTGATTCGCAAATTATTTCCCTTATTCCTCACCGGCCACCATTTCTCTGGGTTGACAAAATAATAGAAACCACCAAGGACTCAATTGTCGCAGAAAAAAGGGTTCCTGAAAACCTCGAGATATTTAAAGGACATTACCCAGGTCACCCCCTGCTTCCTGGCGTTTTGCTTTGTGAGGCCATTTTTCAAACAGGTGCTCTTCTCATAGC
>JABDPQ010000365.1 GCA_013042695.1 Desulfobacterales bacterium
GATACCGGAGGCTTGAAATCACCGTGTATCCTGAGGTAAAATTCACTTTTGAGTGATAAAAAAACTGACCGACTCATCGATCTTCAGTTTTTTCTTTCTAATGGTGATCGTCTCCGGATCAGCAAACCAACTGATACCGATACGCCCAGGAGAAAGGCCGGAGAACTCCTCTGTGAGGTATTTTTTAATCGCCCCTGCCCGCTTTTGGGCCAGAGGTTTATTTTTTTTCTGGTAGGTGACAATCTGCAGTTTGCCTTTGTTCATTTTCTCGAATACACCACCCACCAGGTTGAGCGATTCAATGCTTGCTTGACTAATTTTTGGGCTAAACGGTTCAAAATATATTTTTTCTGTGGTTATCGTCCTCGGACCCAGCTTGTGGTTGCGATAGGCAAAATCACCAAGATAATTAAGGTTGGCAGCAGCTCTTCTGGCCATAGCCCCGGAAGGATAGATCGAGAGATATTCATGCCAGGCAAGTTTTTCTTCCGGAGTCCTCCCGAGCCGCTTCATAATAAGTGCCCTGTTGTAGAGGGCGGACGGACTGCCTGGCCAAATTTCTAAAGCTCGGTTGTAATATTTAAGCGCCTCATGATACTTCTTTTTCTCTAACTGGCTATGACCGACATATACCAGAGATTGCAAGTGCTTTGGGTTTATCCTGAGCGCCTGTCGGTAATTCTGTTCTTCCTGTGCTGGATTTTTTAGTCCCGCATAGGCAATGCCGGTCCAGAAATGATAATCAGCATTTCCTGGATCCAAATCCCGTGCTTTTTGCAGATACTTCAGGGCCTGCTTGTAATCTTTGTCATACAGAAGGAAGCGGCCGTAATAATAATTGGCCAGCGCGCTATAGGGATTTTCTTCAACTTCTGCCTTGAAACTGTCGCGGCCCTGGTCAAATTTTTCGCTCTTCAGGTAGTAGTCACCCTTGACCGTGTGTTCCACCGTACGGCTGATATCCTTAACCACACAACCATTCAGGATTGCAACTGAGGCAAGAAGAGCCAAAGCCTGGACATACCTTTTCATTAATAACAAATACATGTGATACCTTTCGATGCTTAAAATTGAAGTTTTATTTTAGGCTATCATTGAAAGTAGGTGATTTACAAATGTTTTTGAAATGTCTTTCTAACTGATCGGCTTATTGGTGAATGTTTTTATTGCCTCAATAAAGACATCTCCGTACTTTTCGTTTTTACGCACACCGACGCCATGAACGGTGATCATGTCTTCCGTGGTTAGCGGTCGTTGATGGGCCATATCGGCAAGTGTTTTATCATGGAATATAATAAACGGCGGGACCCCTGCTTTATCTGCCAACTCTTTTCGCACTGCCCGCAAGCTGTCAAAAAGATCCTGATCATAGTCATCACCAATCTCTTTGCTGCGAGCCCGTTTAGATTTTGTGACAGTCTTGATGCGAGGCTTTGCCATCTCCAAAGTTTTTTCACCCCGCAATAACGGCCAGGATGCTTCGGTTAATTTCAACACTGAGTAATTGCCAACATCCTGATTCAAGTAGCCGTGATGAACGAGATGACGAATAACTCCCCCCCAATAGTGCTGGCTTTCCGCCTCACCAATACCATAGGTGGAAAGCTTGTCATGACCAAGCCGAAAAATTCGCTCCTTGCCGGAACCGCGCAGGACATCTATGACATGACCGGCTCCAAAGCGCTCCCCTACCCGGTAAACACAGGACAAAGCCTTGCGACTGTCTTCGGTGATTTCAATCATCTCCGGTGGATTGAGACAAATATCACAATTGCCGCAATCTGCTGCCAGATGTTCGCCGAAATAATGGAGCAAAACCCGTCGGCGACATCCCAAGGCCTCGGAAAAACCTACCATGGCATTGAGTTTGTGCAGCTCAATACGTTTTTGTTCAGGGTTCCGACTATTTTCAATGAGTCCGCGTGCCACCTGGATATCGCCGTAACCGAAGAGCAACAATGCCTCGGCAGGCATACCATCTCGCCCGGCCCGACCGGTTTCCTGGTAGTAGCTTTCTATATTCTTGGGGATATCATAGTGAACCACAAAACGAATATTTGACTTATCTATGCCCATGCCAAACGCAACAGTAGCCACAATTATCTGTATTTCATCACGCAGGAAATCGTCTTGCACCTGCTTTCGCAGCTTGTCTGACAGGCCAGCATGATACGAGGCGGCAGAAAATCCGGCATCAAGTAACTGCTCGGTGACTTTTTCGACCCGTTTTCGACTCAAACAGTAGACGATGCCGGACTCCGCTTTTCGATCTGATAAGAAGGTGCGCAATTGAGAAATAGGTTTGTCTTTTTCAATTACTGAATAACGAATATTGGGGCGGTCAAAACCGGTAATATAGGCATTGGCCTTAACTAATTGCAGGCGCTCCAGAATATCCTGCCTGGTATGAGGTTCAGCCGTAGCGGTCAGAGCTACAAGCGGGATATCCGGAAAATGACGGCGCAGGGCTCCCAGTTTACGATACTCGGGCCTGAAATCATGCCCCCATTGGGAAATGCAATGTGCTTCGTCAACAGCAAAAAGAGCGATAGGAATGTCTCTGAGTCGTGCGAGAAATTCATCACTCATGAGTCGCTCGGGGGCAATATAAATCAAATCCAGTTGACCGTCGTGCAGTCTACCAAGAACCTGCCGCGCTTCACTGCTGTTGAGCGAAGAATTATAAAAAGCAGCACTCACCCCGCAGGTAACCAGAGCATCTACCTGGTCCTTCATGAGAGAAATCAATGGAGAGATGACAATTGCAACTCCTGACCTGTGTAGTGCCGACACCTGATAGCACAGAGACTTGCCACCGCCAGTGGGCATCAGCACAAAACTGTCCTCTCCGTTTATCAGACCCTCAATTACTTCTCGCTGACACGTCCTGAACTCCTCATAACCGAATATTGATTTCAGGGTATGATCAAGAGGATCGCTCATTTATTTTCTTTTCTCCAAGGCTCTTCCCGCTGCCTGTTAATCGATGCGATCTGGCAGAAAGTGTTGCACTATTCATCCATCATGTTAATTACAACACTACTTTAGTGTAACAATTCATTCTACATAACCCATCTTCTAGCGATTATTATGGGATTACTTCTTTTCTATGTTGCTCTTGCTCTGAGTGTATCTTTTCTCTGTTCCATCATGGAAGCGGTGCTTCTTTCCATCTCAGCATCATTTGTTGCTAAACAGGAGCAGGAGCATCCCAAACTCGGGGCAAAATTAAAAAAATTCAAACTCAACATCGACAGACCCCTTGCTGCCATTCTCAGTCTTAATACCATAGCGCATACCGTCGGCGCTGCCGGTGCCGGGGCGCAGGCCGCCTTTGTTTTTGGAGACGCATATATCGGCGTCATCTCGGCGATTTTGACATTTCTCATCCTCGTGGTCTCAGAAATTATCCCCAAAACACTCGGGGCGGCATACTGGCGACAACTTACACCTTTTGTGGTTAAAAGTCTTGGACTGACGACCTGGACCATGTGGCCGCTGGTCAAGATGGCGGAATTTCTGACGCGAATAATGACTAAAAACAAACCGAAGAAACGAGTGCACCGAGATGAATTTATCGCTCTTGCCAATCTTGGTTCAGATGAAGGTATCTTCCATAAATACGAGTCTCGAGTCTTACAAAATCTTTTTTTTCTGCGTGATATCAGAACACGGGACATTATGACGCCTCGTACAGTGGTATTTGCCTTTCCGGAAACGCAGAGCGTGGCAGAGACAATCTTCCCCGACAGCCGTCTCTATTTTTCACGTATTCCTGTCTATGGAGAAAACCTTGACGACGTTAAAGGGTTCGTCTTGAAAAGTGAGATTTTTCAGGCTGCTTCTGAAACCCCGGAAAAGCCACTTTCTGAACTGCGCCGTCCGATAATTGTTGTAAATGGCGATCTTACCTTGCACGAATTGTTCGAACGAATGATGAACGACTCAACGCATATCGCCCTGGTCATAGATAGTTACGGAGGCACTGAAGGGATTGTCACCATGGAAGATTTTATCGAGACCCTGCTCGGTCTTGAGATCGTCGACGAAGTCGATACGGTTGAGGATATGCAGGAAATTGCCAGGCGGCAATGGCAAAAGCGGGCACAACGCTCAGGCCTGCTTACCGATAGTCAAGAGTTGGAAAATGGAAAAGGCAACGCTGCTCAAAAGAAAGTAAGCAGCTAAACAGCGCCATCTGTTCCTGCAGCTATGGCCTGCGGCCTGAGCAAGAACAAAACATACCAGAAAGGCAGTTTGGCCCCTGCCGCAAACTACAAAAATTATTCCATACTGTTTTGCAATGCCTGGATGCGAGCATCCAACGGTGGATGACTTCTAAATAACGAGGCAAACCCACCCTTTTTCGGTCTGATCCCGAAGGCTGCCAGCTGATCAGGCAGTTTTGATGGCTCGTGGTGCGCCTGCAGCCGTCGCAGGGCATCTATCATTTTCTGTCTTCCGGCAAGATGCGCCGCCCCGCTGTCTGCACGAAATTCACGTCTGCGGGAAAACCACATAACAATGATCGAGGCGAACAGACCAAGCACCAGTTCCAAGACAATGGTCACGGCCATATAGCCCAAGAAGCCAAGCCCACCCCCATTTCTATCCTGCCTGAGAAAGTTGTTGATGACGCTGGCAACGATTCTTGAGAGGAAAATGACGAAGGTGTTCAGTACCCCCTGGATTAATGACATGGTAACCATATCACCGTTTGCAACATGACTGATTTCGTGAGCCAGAACCGCCTCTGCCTCATCCTTGTTCATGTTCTGCAACAGACCGGTGCTCACTGCAACCAGGGCATCGTCACGCTTCATACCGGTTGCAAAGGCATTCATTTCAGCGGCATTAAAAACCGCAACTTCAGGCATGCCAATCCCGGCCATTTCGGCCTGACGACGAACGGTACTGAGAAGCCATTGTTCTGTCGGATTGCTTGGCTGCTCAATGACCTGCGCCCGAGTTGACTTCTTGGCAATCCATTTGGATAATGCCAGTGAGATAAATGAGCCTCCCATGCCAAATAGTGCCGCAAAAACGAGCAATCCCGATGTACTGCGAGAGTCTATCCCAAAAAGACTCATAACAATGCCAAGCAAAACGAGAATTGCCAGGTTTGTTGCTAAATACAATAAAATACGCATCGTGATATCCTCCTAAAATTTGTATGATGCGATTATGGTAATCATTGCCATTTGTTCGTGCCAGGATGATTGCTTATTTGTAATGCAATCCGCTCTTTGGCGACCCTGCGAGCATTTTTTACAGCCCTGATGGGTCTATGCGAGGAAACTTCTGTCATCACTTTTCACCTCATTTCTTGGTATCGTTGAGATTTGGTGGTAATCAAGTAATGTTTTGACTTTGCTTTCCCCCCATCGTCACGCAGAACGAGCACCACAGGATTTGCCGAAAAGGAGTTTGACCTGTTTGAGCGCCAGCGAGTTTTCAAACTCCAGGCAAATCCGAGGAGCGGAGTGTGTCCGTCAAAGACGGAT
>JABDPQ010000371.1 GCA_013042695.1 Desulfobacterales bacterium
ACAGAATGAAAAGATGTTAGAGACCTTTCTCAATCAAGCCACCGGAGTGCCTGAGGAGGGCAAAAAGGCCATTAAGGACTGGATGTCTTCTTATGGCAGTGGTTGCAAAGATTTAAAAAAGCTTGTAGACGACACCTATGCCAAGCTTGAAGAATTTTTTGATAAAGAGTAGACAACGACAACATTAAAGTTAGATCGCTCTATGATAGGCGGCCAGAACGGGTACCTATCATAGAGTTTATAAAGGAGAGTCGAGAGTATGTCGGATACGGAACAAACACTTGATCATGCCACCGAAACAGCCGATGCCTTCAGTGAGGGGCTTTCTATCTTAGAAAATCTCTATTCTGCCGGCCAGGCCTACCTCGCCGGGATGTCACGATATACGACTGATTTTTATATTCCCTACCTGTTGGCCAGCCAATATTTTCAGCGGGTTGAACTCAAACGTACATTCGAAGAATCACCAGCCGACACCATAGAGGCCTATCTGCATCTTCTGGAAAACAATCTCGAATTAGTTAATCGCAGCATCAAGGGTACTGCTGACATGATGTCAGCCTATGCACAGTTGGAAATGCCAGGTTTCAGTGAAGCTATGCAACAGATTATTACTGAGCAAAAGTACGATAAGCTCACCAGCTTTACGAAGCAGCAGTCAGAGGTCATGGATATGGTGACCAATAGCTATCCCAAGTCCATTGATGATATTGGGCCCGAATTTGGTTTTCACTTCGAACGTGGCGAACATTTACTTTTAGATGAAACTGATCGTTTTCTACTTTACCGGATTGCTCCCTCCTTGAAACAAGTCAAGACTCGCCTTGACGCAAAACCAATTTTGATCATTCCACCCTTTGTATTGGGAGCCAACATCTTAGGTTTTTTACCCAATGAACAGCGAAGCTACGCACACTGTTTTGCAAACCAAGGTTTTCCCACCTATATACGCATCCTCAAGGATATTGATACATCACCTGCCCTGCAGATAATGACTGGAGAAGATGATGCCAGGGATACACGTCGCTTTTGTGAGGCCATCATGAAAGCACATGGGAAACCTGTGACGTTAAACGGTTATTGTCAGGGTGGCTATAGCGCGCTGTGTAATCTGCTCACGGGTGAACTGGATGGGCTGGTAGATGCTTTTATCACCTGTGTTTCACCCATGGATGGTACGCGCAGTAAAGGTCTGGCACGTTTTTTAATGCGTTTGCCGCAGCGTTTCAACGATCTGGAATATGGTACAAAGATTTTATCCAACGGCAACG
Source organism: Desulfobacterales bacterium (assembly GCA_013042695.1). Classification (GTDB taxonomy): domain Bacteria; phylum Desulfobacterota; class Desulfobulbia; order Desulfobulbales; family Desulfocapsaceae; genus JABDPQ01. The sequence goes on from JABDPQ010000371.1 coordinate 1,272, forward strand.
AATTAGCCGACGGTAAGCTTATGGGATGGGTGTATAAAATTAAGAGCATAGAACATGAGATTCCTGCTGCTGCTTTCTACCGTGATCTGATGATGTTCGCCCGCCAAAAAAGTGGCAACTATAGTGTCAGTAAGACAGCTGCTGCATTGAATTATTGGCTCCAGAAAGAGCGCTATGATCTGCCTTTGGAAATCACCCGCATGAGCTTTGCCTCTTATAATGTGCCGATCACAGATGATGGCACTCTGCCGGTCCGACTGTTCGACAAAGACTTAAACTTGAAACGGCTAAAAGAAAAAAATATCAAATGGCTGATTTGTTATGGTACTCATGACGATCTCGTGGAAAAGGATACCGCCCTGGCGCCCCTTGACCATTTTGACGCCGAGGTAACGCCTTTTCCCAAAGGACATGTGGCAATTGCCACTTCCTGGTCCGCCCCGGACTCCGCCTATGCCCTGCATACGAGATTTGGTGAAGAAAATTATCGCGGACCAGTCCTTTTCCATATGGATATGGACGCAGCCCTCACCAAAGCTGGAGAAGAAACGCCCAAAGCGATCAGGCGGGCAGCAACCAAACCACCCGCTCCAAAAGCGACCAGGCGGGCATCGACGGCGTCTTCCGCAGTAAAAGCAAAGACTACGAGGAAAAAAGCAGTTAAGAAATCGCCGGCTGCCCGCAAGACAGTCCAAAAGAAGGCTTAAGGAGATGACCTAATCAAGGCCAGAAGTGAATTGAAAATAATATGAAGTAGTTGGCTGACAATGTCAGCCCCAAAAAACGTAGTTTCAGAAATTGAGTAGGTTCGCCCTGTTTCAGTGTTTGAAAATCTATTCTGCAGCAAGGTAAATCGCTTATAAGGATGCAAT